>QHZM01000410.1 GCA_003224665.1 Acidobacteriota bacterium | reverse complement strand
CGCGGCGTGCTCGCGAACCCGGAGAGTTACCGCTCGGGGAAAACAGTCCAATACAAAATCGCAGGCGAGGTGAAGGATGGCCAAGTGATGCTTTCGGGGGCGTGGGAGGCGGACAAGAACGGGATGATCTACCGGGGCAAACCGAAGCGGGGCCAGCCGGGCGAGGACAGGCTGGAAATGCGCTACCACGCGCGAGAACTTTACGCCGTGATGAACGTCTGGCGCGGGCGCCCTTCAAAACTTTTCGTTCTTCAAGACGGAAAAGACTTGACGGCGGCCAACAAGGGCGTGGATGTCCAGTTTGACCGTGACGGTCATTCCTATATCGAGGTCCGCGCGCCGCGCATGTACTACCTTGTGCAGAACACCTCCTTCGGCCAGCACCAGGTCAGGCTGGTCCCCACATCGCACGGGATGACGATCAATTCCTTTACTTTTGGGAATGACTGCCAGACGCAGTTTCCACACCTCTAACGGACTCAACAGCTCGAGGTTCGACGGTTACAGCGTCAACCCCGCCCGGAAGTCTCTGCGCTGCCCCGTAAAGTGTCGCGCTCAACTTCTCCAGCGCAGGGCTATGGGCCCCGGGATGGGATGCACCATGGGTTGGCCTGTGCGCTTCGACTCAAGGTAGGCGGACTTCAATTGGAAATACCACTTGGCGGGGCGGTCTGCGTCGTCAATCAACATCATCAAAGGGTTGTGCTTCAGACCTTCCGCTTGCTTCTCCATCGTCCGCTGGTCCTGGCCAAGGAACATCCGGGCGAAAATCCGGAACAGAGGCACAAAAAAGGGCATCCAGCCGAGGATATTCCACGCCGCGCAAAAATCGATCCGGCAGTGGTTCGCCGTAACCGGGGTCACTGTGGCGCGGCTCGAAAACCAATACTTTCCGGAGTGAATCTCCTCGAAGCGCATGTTGGGCAGCCTGAACTCAATCGTGGTCGTCACCGGTTGGCCAGAGAGTCCAAGGAGCTTGTAGGGCGCGCTGTTCGTTGAAGGGGCATGGGCGCGAATCCTGAAGCCGTTTGGCACGGGCTCAAACACCTTTTCTTTTTCATGAATGCTGTGGCGAGTCCTCCACCACCAGGACTGGTGGACGAAGGGCCCGTGGGCGGGGTCCATCAGACCGATGATGCCGTGGTCAACGGAAGTCGGCAATTCGGCCGAAAGGTGCGTCATCCGGTAGCGGGAGCTGAAGACCGGCAGGCGAGGCGCGGGCGGCGCCGGCTCGTTGGGGGCTGACGGGTCGGGCATATAGACCCAGAAGTAGCCGTCCTGCTCCTCGCAGGGGAAGTGCGAGGCAAAGATGCGGTCCACTTTGAGCTTCGAGCCCGGAACGAGCGAAGGGATCTCGCGGCACTGGCCTGTTTTGGCGTGGAACCGCCAGCCGTGGTAGGAACACTCGAGGGTTTCGCCGTCGAAGTAGCCCGCTGAGAGGGGCATGCCGCGATGGGGACAACTGTCGCGCAGGGCGAAGCCGCCGCCCTGATCGTCTCGGCCGACCACCAGCGGGGTCCCGAGCAGCATCGTTTTCCGGAGTCCTCTCCCGCGGACCCGGGAGCTGCGCAGAGCGGGGTACCAGAACCCGAACATCATTTCGGAGTCGGTGGTCAGCGCGATTGTTGGCCGGACATCTTCCATCAGGGCGCTCGCGAAAGGTTACTATAGCCGGTTCCGTCCCATCAAGAGAACCGCGCGTCGAGAGGCCTCACGAACAGGAACTCAGGCCGGCAACTGTTCTCGCTTCAAATCAAGAGTTAGCGGGTATATCATGCGGCAACAGCAGGTACCATCGGGGCCGAAAAGTCCAGTCTGCTCAGACCGCGGAACCCCCGCGGCGCAGTGACGGCACATGCAAGGAGAAGTCAAAGCCGGCCGGTACGAGTTGGTGAAGGAAATCGGCCGCGGAGGCATGGGCGTGGTGTACAGCGCCCGCGACTTGCGGCTGGGGCGAAAAGTGGCCGTCAAGTTACTTCCCCGCGACCTCACACACAGACTGGAGCTTCAGCGCCGGCTAGCTCAGGAAGCCCGCGCCGCTTCGGCGTTTACCCACCCGGGCGTTGCCACGGTCTACGACTACGTGGACGAGCCGGAAGATAACTTCATTGTTTACGAATACGTCGAAGGCGTCACGCTGCGCGAAAGGCTGCGATCCCATCGGTTCACGACGGAAGAGACCCTGGATATCGGTATGCAACTGGCTGACGCTCTGGCAGCCGCGCATGAGCGTGGGATCATCCATCGCGATCTCAAGCCCGAAAACATTATGCTCTCTCCGGGGAGCGCGCGGTCTGGCCAGGTAAAAATCTTGGACTTTGGCCTGGCAAAGTTTCGACACCCTCTGAGTTCTACATCCCAGGCCGGTGACGCTTCGACGGCGGGCTCACCGGCCTCGACGGCCGCGGGCACGCTGATCGGGACAGTCAACTACATGTCTCCCGAACAGCTCGAGGGAGAGCCGGTTGACCATCGCTCGGATATTTACGCACTGGGACTGGTCCTCTACGAGATGGCCACCGGCATCAATCCTTTTGTGGGCAAGACGCCGACTTCAACGATTGCCAATATCCTGAAGCAGGATCCCCCGCCCCTTCAGCACAGGAATTCCGTGGCGCCGGCAGAGCTCGGCCGCATCTTGCTCAAGTGCCTGCGCAAGCGGCGCGAAGAACGATACCAATCGGCGCGCGAGTTGCACGTGGACCTTTCAAACCTGCGACGCGACCTGGTTGAACCCGTGAGGCAAACACATTCGCTCAAGGTTCCCGTGCCTTTAGAAATCCCGCGAGCCCTGGCGCGGACGCTCTTTCTCCTCATCCAGGCCGGTTACCTCGTCATGTACGGCATCTTTTTTGTCCTGCATAAGGGCCCGGGAGTGGCGCGTTTTGGATGGGGGGTTGAACTCGAGCGGNNNCGTTCTCGCCTTTGATGTGGCTTGGTGTGCCGCTCCCTTGTTGTTGTACCAGAAGCTGGGGCTGATTATTTTCCTGTTCATTCCCGCGCTTGCCTACCTTCCTTTTTCCCAGAGAACGCTTGTCTTTTCAGCGTACTTCGCCGGCGGGGGCCGGACCTCGGGAGTTAAGACGGGGATCTCCATCTAGCACTCCTCATTCAGATGCGATTTTGGCTTAGCTCGCGTCAGACTGGTCCCTACCAAACCACGATGGAGAGAATTTTGGCAAAGCACACGGAGCCGGCCAGTACGAAATTCGCCACCCAGAACGAGTACCACTATGGCTTTGCTCAACGCCTCGGAGACAGTAGGCGGTCCAGGGCCTGACGCGCAGCGCGGAATTCCGGATCCACTTCAAGGGCCTTGCGAAATTCGCGCATGGCCTCTTCATCTTTCTGTTGTCGCTGCAACACCATGCCCAAGTTGTAATGCGCCCAGGCAAATTTCGGGTCCAGGCGCAGAGCTAATCCGAACTCCTCCGCGGCGCTCTTCAGGTCCCCACGCTTGAAGTAAAGGCTGCCCAGACTGTTGTGCGCCTCCGCTGACTCAGGGTCGGCCTCGAGCGCGGCGCGCAGCTGCTGCTCGCCTTCCTCCCAACGCCCCTGTATCGTCGCCAGGACACCCAGGTTGTAGTGCGCCAGGTAATCCGAGGGGGCGACGGAAAGAATGTGCTCGAGATGAGCGCGTGCCCGCTCGTAGTCTTCCTTTTGCAACCAGATGGTCGCCAGAAGCCCCTCGGCGCGGGTTGAGAAGGGTGCAATGGCGAGCGCGGCCTCGAGTTCCTTGATGGCGGCATCAGGCTGATGCAACTCGAACTCGCTTACTCCCAGATCGAAATGGGCGAGCGAATTGAGCGGATCTTCCTTCAGGACCGCCTGGAAGTTTCTTGCCGCATCGGCATGCCGCTCCAGCTTTTGTTCGTTTAACCCCAGGCTGAGTCGTACGTCGAGCAGCTTCGGGTCCCGCTCGAGCAGTTGCCCGAGCATGGCGTTCGCCTCCACGAGATGGCCCGCCGAAGCGAGTGCCAGCGCGCGTCCGTACTTTCCGTAATCCCCGATGCGGTCCTTGGGGTCGGGGCCGGACTCGCCGGAAGCCGGGCGGGGGCTGCTGACCGAAGCGTAGCCGAGCGAGCGCAGCCGCTCCAGGGTTTCGGGACTCGGCGCGGCCGAGCCGGCCGCGACTCGCTCCGACCGGAAGCGAGAGCGCAACGAGAGCATTCGTTCGCGCAGGCTGAGTGCCAGCGACCTCCGAGTCACGTAAAGGTTCCGAGCTTCACCGGGGTCCTGCGAGAGGTCGTAGAGTTCGGGGCGCGGCTCTTCGATGTATTTGTATGCGCCCACGCGCAAGGAGCGCAGCGGACTCGTTCCGAAATGTCTGTGCGCGTAAAGGCTTTCGCTGTAGATCTCTTCCGCCGCGCTCTCACGCTCCGCCCCTCCGTCCGCTTTGGATGCTAGCAGGCCCAGAAGGCTTCGGCCCTGGAACTCTGATGGCAAGGCAATCCCGGCGAAATGCAGAATCGTGGGCGCCACGTCGAGCAGGCTTCTAGGACTGCTCACCCTCGTCGCGAACGATCCCGTGGGTAGCGATGAGCGCGAAGCGGGCTGCCGCTCGGGCCAATGAATGATCAAGGGCACGCGCAGCGTACTCTGGTAGATGAAGTAACCGTGCGTGTCCTCCCCGTGCTCGCCGAGGCTTTCACCGTGGTCGGAGGTGAAAACGATCAGCGCTCGTTCCAGCAAGCCTCGCCGCCCGAGGAAATCCCAGAACTCGCCCAGGACGTCGTCCACGTAAGCGAGTTCGGTCTCATAATCGAGCTTGCGCGTGGCGTGGGGTTGCAAGCGGGCGCGCCAGCCCGGGGGAAGTTCGTAGGGCGTGTGCAGATCGTACAGGTGCAGGAAGACGAAGAATGGCGTCTGGAAGTTCGCCTCCAGCCATCGCTCGGCGGCGCGCGTCACCTCTTCAGCCGGTCGCTTGACGTCCCCCGGATCCTTTCCCGCCTGCCGGCGCAGGTTGAACGGGCTGTCGTACACGTCGAAGCCCTGGTCCAGACCAAAACGCTTGTCGAGAACGAAGCCGCCCACAAAGGCCGCGGTGCGGTACCCCTGACGCTTCAGAACCGTCGCGAGTGTTACCGCGCTCGCTTGAAGCTGCTCGCCGTTATCTGCGATACCGTTCGCAAAAGGGTAGGTTGAAGTCAGCAACGACACGTGAGAGGGAAGCGTGAGCGGCACTTGCGTGCTGACCTGCGCGAAAACTGTTCCGCCCTGGGCCATCGCGTCGATGTGCGGCGTAGCGGGCCCTCGATACCCGTAACAGCTCAGGCGGTCGGCGCGCAATGTATCCACGGAGATCAGAATGACGGGGAGCGGTTCGGACTTCTCCGAGGCGGCGAGAGAAGGGCCGTAGTGAAATAACGCGGCCGTGAGTGTCAATACTGCCGCCAACGACGCGCCAAGAATCGACAGCGCCGAGTCTCCGGGCTTTTGCCATCGGCTCCTCATCTGCCACACAGAATAGCACCGGATCGGGCGTTTCCGAATTGCCAGGGACCACCATGTC
>QHZM01000385.1 GCA_003224665.1 Acidobacteriota bacterium | reverse complement strand
ATGAGGAAATAGAACAGCCAGCCGCGGATGATATAGATGTCGAGGATCTGAAAAAATCCCTCGCCGAGCGTTCGCCGCTTGGCTGCGGCAGGGCCCTGTTGCCGCGTTCGGGAACGGCGGTGGACAAAGCGCTGGACCAATTCCTTAAGCCGCCTCTGGAGGAGTTGCCAGCCCGTGCGGACGCGGCGCATGTTGGTGAGCATCGTCAGCCCAACGACGCCGAATACGGAGTTGGCGAGCCAGAGTCCCCAAACGGGATGGAGTCGCCCCTGCTTTGAAAGGCTAAGGCCCAAAGCCATCAGGATGTAGTAGCCAAACACAAGAAGGATGGCAAGGACGAGGCCGGCCGCCTTGCCGCCCTTCACGGTATAAAGCCCCAGCGGCAAGCCGACCAGGGCGAGGACGAGCGATGCAACCGGCAGGGCGAAGCGGTAATTTAGTTCGACCAGCGCGGCCTGCTTATCCTGGCGGCCGTGGAGCATCCTGATGAGTTGCCCCACTCTCAGGGCCGAGGGCGAGAGCCTTTCCGAGGGAGCGCCTTCGATTTGTTCGACCGGGATCGGAATATCGGTCTCGTTGAAAGAGATCACCGAGTACTGCTCCGCGCGCCGCGGGTCGATCTCGTGAGTGGTCCCCTGGTCGAGGTGCAGCGTCAAGCGGTCTGAGCCGGGTTCGTTGACAAGCATGCCGCTTTCCGCTAACGTAACTTTCAGAGCCTCACGTTCGCTTGTGTCCGCAATGAAGACGCCGCGCCAACGTGAGCGGGAGCCGGTTACGTCCCCTGCCGCAAAGAGCATTACGGGGCGCACGAAATACGACAGCCCCATCCCGGAGGCCCGCGCGGCGATCACCTCGCCATCCGCTGCCATCCGGCTCAGGCCGACCAGCACCCCCACGAGGACTGCCATCGGAATGGTCAGCACCAGGATGGCGGGGATCGGCAGCAGGAAAAGCGTCAAAATAGTTGACGCAGGCAGGCTCCGGCGCACGACCAGCTCCAGCAGTTGGTTGGTATGCCGGATGAATATGACGAAGGTGAAGATCAGCAGCCCCAGGAGCGAGTGGGAGAAGACTTCCTTCAGAATGTAGCGGCTGAGGATTCGCATGCTCGGGCAGGGCGCGAAATTTCTTTGGTTACCCCTCGCGATGGCGAGCAGGCCTTGACTGCTTCATGCTAGCACAAACCCTTGCCGGGGCGCGAACCGACACGTAGCCTATCACTCCATGGCCCAGACCCACCTGATACTCCTCTGGCACATGCACCAGCCCTTCTACAAGGACTTGGCGGAGGGCGTGTACACCATGCCCTGGGTGCGCCTGCACGCTTTAAAGGACTATTACGGAATGGTGGCGATGCTGAGGGACTTCCCCTCCGTGCGCGCGACATTTAACCTGGTGCCGTCCTTGATCGTTCAGGTCGAAGAGTACGCCCACGAAATCGCCCGCGAGCCAGCCTATGAGACCGCCTTCAAACCTGTTGACGCGCTCGCGCCCGAGGAACGGGAGAACTTGCTCGGTTTTGTTTTCCAGCTCAACCGTGAAAACCTGCTCAGCCGCTATCCGCGGTTTCGCGAATTGTTCGAAAAGGCGGAATCAACGGGGTACCGCCTGGCCGCTCGGCTGTTCCCGGCGCAAGACCTGCTCGACCTGCAAGTGCTGTCGCAGCTGGCGTGGTTTGACGAGATGTGGCTCGCCCGGGACGCCGACCTTCGCCGGCTTGTGGCGATGGAACGTGGATACTCGGAGGAGGACAAGTCTATCCTCCGCCGGAAGGAAGTCGACTTATTTAAAGTAATACTTGAAGAATATCGCGAGGCCTCGCGTCGCGGCCAGATCGAGGTTTCGACCTCGCCCTTCTATCACCCCATCCTGCCGCTGATCTGTGACACGAATGTGGGCCGGGAGTCGCACCCGGCCATCGAGCTTCCCCGGCGACCCTTCCGCCACCCGGAGGATGCCCGCGACCAGTTGCGTGCCTCGGTCGAGTTCCACACACGACTTTTCGGCCAGCGCCCTCGAGGCCTGTGGCCGAGCGAGGGAAGCGTGTCCGACGAAGTCCTGCGCCTGGCGATTGATGAGGGCTTCGAATGGGCGGCGACCGATGAGGGCGTGCTGGCTCGAACGCTTGGGATAGAGTTTTATCGTGACGGGGCCGGCAACGTCACGAACGGGCAAGAGCTCTACCGGCCTTACGTCTTCGGCGAGGGGGACCAGAAGCTGGCCCTCTATTTCCGCGACCATCACCTTTCTGACCTTATCGGTTTCGTGTATTCCCGAATGGACCCGGATGCCGCTGCTGCAGACCTGCACGAGCGCATCCGCGCCGCGGGCAGGAGCACGGGCGAGCGGCCCGCGGTCGTCTCCGTCATTTTGGACGGTGAAAATGCCTGGGAGTACTATCGCGGCAACGGCAGGGAGTTCCTGAAGAGCTTTTACGGACGGGTGGCCTCTGACCCCGAGGTCCGGGCGGTGACGGCGAGCGAAGCCATGGCCGTCAACGGGCCGGGCAAGCTTTCTCACGTCGTGCCCGGATCCTGGATCAATGCCAATTTCAATATCTGGATCGGGGCGGAGGAGGACAACCGGGCGTGGGTGCTGCTCGCCAATGCGCGTGATTTTTTCGCGGAGCAATTCGGAAAGGCGGAGGTGCCGGAAGAGCAGAAAAAGGTTGCCCAGCAGGAACTCTGGATCGCCGAGGGCAGCGACTGGTGCTGGTGGTACGGTCCCGAGCACTCGAGCGCGCACGACGAAGAATTCGACTTGCTCTACCGGAAGCACCTGAGCAACATTTACAGCAAGCTGGGCGCCTCTCCGCCCGACGAACTGGCCGTTCCGATCAAGCGGCCGCGCGTCCAGGCCGTGAATATGCCGCCTTCGGCCGAGATTGAGCCCCGCGTGGACGGCGAGGTGACAAGTTATTTCGAATGGCTCGGCGCGGGCGTTTACGTGCCGGACTATCGTTCCGGATCGATGCACGGCGGGGCGCGGTGCGTCGAGGCGCTTTATTACGGACTGAACGGCCGCGCGCTTTACCTCCGGCTCGATTTGAACGAAACTTTTCTGAAGGTCCAAACGCAGTTTGAAGTCCGAATCAACGTGGGCAGCCGGAGGCCCGCCCGGCTGCACGCGACGATGCGGAAAGGCCTGCCGCCGGAGCTGCAATTCTGGAAAGGGGACCAGCCCGCGCCGGTCTCTCCTGCCGGCGATGAGGAGCTTCAAGTCAAGCTCGGACGCATCTTTGAGGTGGCACTCGGGCGGGCGCTCCTCGGTCTGGGCCCAAAAGAATCGACCGAGGTCCAGGTCTCTCTGTGGATCCACGAACTTCCCGTCCAAGTAATTCCCCAGGAAGGCTGGCTGCCGATTGAGTTGCGTGAAGACCTGATCAGTTGGTAGCTGGCCAGAGGCGTCACGCTGAAAATTCTTCAGCTCAGCCGCGCAGCCCCGCTTCCGATCTGAAAGACTTTCAAATTCCTTTTCCGTACGAGCACTTTCCCCTCCGAATTTCACCGCTGCCACAACCAGTCTGGGATGACCACGTCAACCGGGCGGCTGCCTACGGGGATGGTCGTCAGTAGGGCAGCGCGGTCGGCGCGGAGCACGGCGAGGCTGGCCGAGGCGCTGTCGCGAGTCGCGGCGGCTGATGGCCATGGCGGGCTCACGCCCGGTCGGAAGGCTCTGCTCGACGTTGTTATGGAAGGCGTCCACGATCGTCATCGTTGACGTTCGAGGGCTCAGCACGAAGATTTCACCGCCATCGGGCTTGAGGAGCAGCGCGCCGGGCGCGCTCCCAATTTCGATGTGAGACAGCAGACGGCGGGAGGCAAGGTCCACGGCGGAGATCTTCTCTTCTTCGCTGTTGGCCACGAACACTTTGGAGCTGTCCGGCAGGATGACCATGGACTTCGGCCCTTTTCCCACCTCCACAAAGCCGAGCGGCTTTCTCGTGTCCGCTTCGACGAAAAATATCCGACCCTTGTCAGCCGCAGCCGCGACCAGAATCCTGCCGTTCGGCGCGATCGCGAGGCTTGAGAGTTGGCCTGCGACCTTGCTTCGGGTGAGCTCCTTTAGTGGCGCGCAATCGAGGAAGACTATCTCGCCTCGCGACGGCTCGAGGACGTAGGCCCAACGTCCATCCGGTGAAAAGACCAGGCTCCGCGCGCGCTGGCCGATGCGCAGCGTCGCAGCCACTCGCAACTCAGGAAAGCGGATGACGCTGACGGTCCCCGAGCTTGAAACAACAAAGAGCTCTCGGCTCCCCGGCCGCACCACCACGCTTTCGGGGCCTGCTGCAACCGCAATCGTCGCCACCGTCTTGAACCTTGAAAAATCAACCGCAGCGACGGAATTGCTGCCGTTGTTCGCGACAAAACCCGCGTAGGGTTGAGGAGGGGCAGGCGGCGATGCGCAGGCGATTGAGAAGGCCCCGACCAGGAGAGATAAAAGTCCGGGACGGCGCCGGCGGAAAAGGCTCAAGGGTGTAGCGCTTGCCGGCTGGCGCGATCGGGTCGGGCGGGACTTCTTACCTGGGAATCGCAAAGGACTTGGCCGTGGTCCGTCCGAGGACACCGGCAATGGCAGCGACCTGCTCCATCAGGGCGTCGAACTCGTCGGGGAAGAGCGACTGGTAGCCGTCCGAAAGTGCGCGGTCGGGCTCGGGGTGGACTTCGACGATCAAGCCGTCGGCGCCCACAGCGATGGCGGCGCGCGCGAGCGGGATCACTTTGTCGCGTTTGCCCGTTCCGTGGCTCGGGTCCACGATGATGGGCAGGTGCGAGAGGCGCTTGACGGCGGGAATCAGGCTCAAATCGAGCGTGTTCCGCGTGTGGTCGGCGAAGGTGCGAACGCCGCGCTCGCAGAGAATCACGTTGTAGTTGCCCTCGGAAAGGATGTACTCGGCCGCCATGAGGAATTCCTCGAGCGTGGCGGACATGCCGCGCTTCAGGAGCACGGGTTTTGAAGATCGGCCGACGCGCTTCAAAAGCGAGAAGTTCTGCATGTTGCGCGCGCCCACCTGGAGGACATCCGCGTATTCCTCCACAAGGTCGCAGTTTTCGGGGTCAATGGTCTCCGTGACGATCAGCAACCCAAACTCGCGCCGGACTTCCGCCAGGATTTCAAGGCCTTCCTTGCCCAAGCCCTGAAAACTGTAAGGCGACGTGCGCGGCTTGAATGCGCCGCCGCGGAACAGCCGCGCTCCCGCCCTGCGCACGCGCTCGGCTGCGGCAAAGGTCTGCTCGCGGCTTTCGATGGCGCACGGGCCGGCGATGATCGCCAGTTCCCGCCCGCCGACCGCGACGCCGCTCCCCGCGGGCACCACCGAGATCACCGAGTCCTCGTTCTTGACCTCGCGGCTGACCAGCTTGTAAGGCTTTGAGACCGGAATT
>QHZM01000190.1 GCA_003224665.1 Acidobacteriota bacterium | reverse complement strand
TTTCTATATCCAGTCCGCCGACCGCTGGGGAGCGCGGGCGGAGCTGGTCTCCGTCAAGGCGGGAAAACAATCGCGGGTGGTGGAAAAGTTTCAATCGGGGATCGGCGTGGGAAAGAAGGGCGAGGTGAGAACCGAGCTTCCGGTCGAGCGGACGGAAATCAGCCCGGGGCTCTTCAAGCTCACACCCGTCCAGCCGCTGGCGGTGGGCGAATACGCGCTGGGAGAACTGCTCCAGGAAAAACTGAACCTCGACCTGTGGGACTTCGGCGTTGACGGCGCGCCGAAGCCCGGGAAAAGCCTCGCGCCTGACCACCCTGCTCCGATGTCCGAGCGCCCGCCCGACCAACACCCTCAGAGGTGACGCCGCAATTTGATCGCAGGGCGAATGTCGCCGGGTCAAAGCGCCTCTCCCATCGAGTCCGCACGCCAGGTCACGCAATTTGCTTTCACCTCGGCGCATCAAGAGAAATAATACCGGGGGGTCCGCCTCAGGCACGCGACCGGGCGGACGGCGCGCAAGACTGACCCGAACGGCAAGCGCGGTGCACATCAAGCCTTGCCTTTGACACGAACAAAACTCGAATTCAACAAATTCCGTCGCTTCTGCCAGCCCATCATTCTGCTGCTCGTGATGCTCGCCTACTGCGCCGGGCCGAGGCCCATCGCAAGGCCGCGCCCGCTGCGCGCCGCCCGGGACCAGCCTGAAGTCCCTCTCGGTTTCAGTCCAGCCTCTTACGTCGCCGAGAAACGGTGGGAAGAGCTGTACCTCGCGCTTCCCGACGCCTCGAGGTGCGGCAGGTTCTTGCGCCGCCTCACCGCGCGGCCTCACCTTGCCGGCACGCCCGCCGACCGCCGGCTGGCTGAGTTCGTCTACGATGAGTTCAAGCGAGACGGCCTCGCCCCCGAGCTTGTCGAATACCGGGTGCTGCTCTCTTATCCGAGGAGAGTCGAGGCCGAGGTGGTCGCGCCGGCGCGGGCGAAGCTCGCCCACTCCGAGCCCGCCCTCCCGCGTGACAAGGCCACGCGCGTTTCCGACCCGATGATGCAAATGCCGTGGAACGCCTACTCGCCATCCGCGGACATGACGGCTCCGGTCATTTACGTCAACTACGGCGCGGAGAAAGACTACGAGGAACTCGATAAGCTCGGCGTGAGCGCGAAGGGCAAGATTGTCCTGGCCCGCAACTTCCACGGCTACCGCGGGGGGAAAAGTCTGGAGGCGGAAAAGCGCGGCGCCGCCGGCGTGATGGTTTATTCGGACCCCGCGGACGACGGCAGCGGCAAGGGGAAAACTTATCCCGAAGGCCCTTGGGGCCCGCCCGGGCATTTCCAGCGGGGCGCCGTGGTGTACGATTTTCTTATTCCAGGCGATCCACTCACGCCCGGATGGGCTTCGACGGACTCGGCGCCTCGCATCCCTGAGACCGAAGCGAAAATCCTTCCCAGGATTCCGATGTTGCCGCTCTCGGCCTGGGACGCGGCCGAGATCATCAGCCGGCTCGCGGGGCCTGAGGCCCCCAAGGAATGGCAAGGCGGACTTGGAGCGCCCGGCGCGCTCGATCCGAATCCTTTCGCCGCGCCTCCCGTCGCGGCCTACCGCATCGGCGACGGCTCGACGAAAGTCCACTTGGCCATCGAGATGGAAAATCGCGTGACTCCGATCTGGGACGTCATCGGCAAAATTCACGGCAGCGAAGAGCCGGAGAAGCTGGTGGTCCTTTCGAACCACCGCGACGCGTGGGTGTACGGCGCCGTGGATCCCTCGAGCGGGACCGCGACGCTGCTCGAGACGGCGCGTGCCCTGGGCGGACTGCTCAAGCGCGGTTTTCGGCCGCGCCGGACCATCGTGCTCGGAAGCTGGGACGCCGAAGAGTACACGCTCACGGGCTCGACCGAATGGGGCGAGCAGTTCGAGCAGGAACTTACCAAGAACGCGGTCGTCTGCCTCAACGTGGACGCGGCGACCAGCGGGCAGGACTTCAGCCTCAGCGCCATCCCCCCGCCCGCCCCCGCCGTAGCCCAGGCGGCGGCGGTTGTGCGCGACCCCGCCACAGGACGCAGCGTGTATGACCGCTGGAGGCAGCGGCGAAAGTTCGAAAGCGTCCGAAGCTACGCCGTCGCGGGGGCAACGAATCTGCCCGTCACCTTTGGCCTGCTCGGCGGCGGCTCGGACTACATGGTCTTCCTTGAACACGACGGCGTCCCGTCGCTCGACATGATCTTTGACGGGCCCTATGGCGTTTACCATTCCGTGTACGACGACTACGAATGGATGGAACGGTTCGGCGATCCGGGCTTTGCCTATCACGCCGCAATGAGCCGGCTGTGGGGGCTCCTGGCGGTGCGTTTTGCCGACGCCGACCGACCAGGCCGCCAAATTGAACAACGCGCTGAGCGCCCTGTGGGAGGGCGACGAGGGGGCCGGCCTCGCCTCGCGGGCCAGAATCAACGCGAGCCTGATGGCCGAAGAGCGCGCCCTGCTCGACGCGCGCGGGCTTCCCGGACGCCCGTGGTTCCGGCACCTGGTTTACGCCCCGCTGCCGAGCTACGAAGCCGAGACCCTCCCGGGGCTGCGCGAGGCCCTGCTCAAGAAGGACCTCGAGAGCGCCCGCGAGCAGGCGAAGCGTCTCGCCAGCGCAATCGACCGCGCGACTCGAGCCATCAGGGAAGGGGTTGGGGCTTTGAAGTGAGAAGGGCCTCGAGGGGCTAACGATTGGGTGAGGTGCTTGAGCTCTCAAGCTCCGCCTTGTTCCGGGAGGCCTGTTTATCGCCGTACATGCGCGCGTCGGCTTCCGCCACGTCCTGGTCCGGAGACTGACCGGCGACGTGAAGGTAGAGGCCGATGCTGACCGTCACCTGCAAATTGTCCAGGCGACTTTCGCCGTTCCATTCCCCCACTCTCTGCTGGATCCTCTCGCGAACGACTTCCGCGCCGGCCTGGTCGGTCTCCGGCAGCACCAGGAGAAATTCGTCGCCACCGTACCGGACGACGTAGTCCGAGCCGCGCACGCAGGTCTTGAGGATGCCCGCCATCTGGGCCAGGACGTAGTCGCCCATCAAGTGGCCGTAGCGGTCGTTGACGAGCTTGAAGTTGTTCAAGTCGCACATCAGCAGGGCCAGCGGCCGGCTGTTCCGTTCGGCCCGCGCGACTTCACCCTGGAGCAGGTTGCGGAGCAGGCTGCGGCTGAAGACGTTGGTCGTGGCGTCAATCAAGCTATAGGCGTGGTCCATGCGCGCCGCGAGGATTTGCTGCATGCTGGCCAGGCGGTACTTCTGAAGTTCAACTTCCCGCCTCATCATGTAAACGGCCAGGACCAGAAAGACGGTCATGATGACGAACAGCACTTGCGGGGGGATTTTGATTTCGAGCTCGTTCCCGTGCCAGATGCTGCCGGGGAGGAGCAGCGAGAGGCCGCCGAGCACCATCACCACCACCGTGAAGATGATGAGCACCCAAAGCTCGCGCCGCTGCGACTCCAGCTTAAAGAGTTCGGCCTCGAGTCGAGCCTGCGGGCCCAGTTGCTCCTGGAACTCCGGCTTGTCAATCATTGTCTCGCTCCGGCGTTAAAGCGACCGGTGGCACCGCACAGAGTGAGGGAGTTGCCAAAGTCGCAAATACGCCGTTTGTATTATACGACCAAACGTGCCCAAAGTAAACACCGAGCTGGAGGCTAACCAACAACGGCTCAAGGACTTACAGCCGTACGGGGTCGGCCCCCGGGGGCCGGTCCCGAAGTCAGGCGCTGACCTTCTCGGTCACTGTTTTGGCCTGCGTGAAGAGCAGCAGATAGTCGCGCCCGCCGGCCTTCGAGTCCGTGCCGGACATGTTGAACCCACCGAATGGATGGCCTCCTACCAGGGCGCCGGTGCATTTGCGGTTGAGGTAGAGGTTACCGACGAAGAAATTCTCCGCCGCCTTCTCGAGTTTTTTCCGGTCCTTCGTGTAAACCGCGCCGGTCAGCCCGTACTCGGTATTGTTCGCGATCTCGAGCGCATGGTCAAAGTCCCTGGCTTTGATCACGGCGAGGACGGGTCCAAAAATTTCTTCCTGGGCGATGCGCCCCTTGGCAGGCACGTCCGCGATCACCGTGGGCTGGACAAAATATCCTGGCCCGGGGGACTCGCCGCCGGCGACGAGCCGCCCCTCCCGCTTGCCGATTTCGATGTATTCGAGGATCGATTGTTTGGCTCGCCCGTTGATCACCGGCCCCATGTAGGTGGCGGGGTCGGCCGGCGGCCCGACCTTGATCTGCTCGACGCGTCGCTTGAGTTTTTCGAGGAAACTGTCGTACACGCTTTCCACGACAATCGCGCGGGAACAGGCGGAGCACTTCTGTCCCTGGTAGCCGAAGGCCGAGGCGGCCACGCCCTCGACCGCCGCGTCCAGGTCGGTCTCGGCGTCCACTACGATCGAGTCCTTGCCGCCCATCTCGGCAATGACGCGCTTGACCCAGAGCTGCCCGGGAACAGTCTTCGCCGCCAGCTCGTTGATCCCCAGGCCCACTTGCTTCGACCCGGTAAAGGCGACGAACCGCGTCCGCGGATGGCCGACGAGGACGTCACCGACCGAGCTTCCCGGGCCGGGCAGGAAATTGACGACGCCCGGCGGCATGCCGGCCTCTTCGAGCGCCTCGAAGAACTTGTAGCCAATCGTCGGCGAATCGCTCGATGGCTTCAGCACCACCGTGTTCCCGGCCACGATGGAAGCGAGCGTCATGCCGACCAGAATCGCGAGTGGAAAATTCCAGGGCGGGATGACAACGCCCACGCCGAGCGGGATGTAGCGCAGGAAATTTTTTTCGCCCGGGACGGGCGTGAGCGGCTGCGGCGGCGCCAGGCGGAGCATTTCGCGCGCGTAGAACTCCGCGAAGTCAATCGCCTCCGCCACGTCGGCGTCGGCCTCGGCCCAGGACTTGCCCACCTCGTACACCATCCACGCTGCGTAAATGTACTTCCGTTCGCGCAGGATCTTGCTGGTCTTGAGCAGCAGCTCCACGCGCTTTTCGGCGGGCGTCCTGCTCCAGGTCTTGAAGACCTCGTCCGCAGTCCGCACCGCCTGGCCGGCGAGTTCGCCGTTGCCCTTGGAAAATGCCCCGACTACCTGGTCAGGGTGCGCGGGGTTCGACGAGCAGAACTTTTCCGGGGTTTTGATCCGCCGGCCGTCGATGACCAGGGCATACTCCCGGCCCAGTTCCTTTCCGACTTTTTCCACGGCCTCCTTCATTTGCTCGAACTGCCGCGGGTTGCCCTTGAAATCGCTCAAGGGCTCGTTCTTGAATTCAGGGAGTTGCATTCAGAAACCTCCTGCCTCCTAGACGCGAACTTTTGATTATAACCCTTCCTCGGGCCGGGCGGCAGGAGCGCGCGCCGTTGCCGCACTATTCCGCTTTGGGTGCGGCCGCAACCTCAGTCCAGGTCAATGTCGCGGAGGGGCGGCGCAACGGGTTCGTCGCGCGTCCGCTTCAAAGCTTCTTTGAATTTGCTTTCAAGCACCTGCGACTTGACCTTCTCTTCTTCCGCGCTCTGCTTGAAGAGCGCCTCGCGTCGCGCCGCCTGTTTTTCGAGGGCGCGGGTCGCGTGGGCGAGGTCGGGCGGCTTGGCGCGCTTAGGAGGGGACTCGTGGGCGACCACTTTGCCGAGCTCCCGGTCAACCTTCAGCCGGGCCCCGCAGCACGGGCAAACCAGTTCGACGGTGCGTCCCTTTTGATTGTCCATGGTCGCGCCCCGCGCGCTAAGTTTCAGGCGTTCAGGAAATGCTACTCGTCCCATCCCGTCCTGTCAATTCGTGCCACCTCGTTCGGCCGTCGGCCCCCCTCCGCGCAATGGGCTACCGCTTTCCGTCGCGACACCATAAAATATCGCACGCGGCAGGCAAGGAGGCTCCCTGTGAAAATAAAAACTTGCGGCGTCATTTCCACTCTCTTCCGGGTCTTCTTCCTTATTTCTATTTGCGCGCCCGTCGGGATTGCCGGCACGGTGGTCCTTGAAGGCGCGCGGCTGATTGACGGCACGGGAAACCCGCCCATCGAAAAGTCCGTGCTCGTCATCGAAGGCAACCGGATCAAGACGGTCGGAGCGATGGGCTCGGTGCCCATCCCCGAAGGCGCCCGCGTGATAAACCTCCGCGGCAAGACCATCATCCCCGCGCTCATCAACCTCCACGGCCACGTGGGACTGACTCGCGGCCTCGAGCAGGCGGCGGCGAACTACAACGAGGAAAACATCCGCGCCCAACTCGAAAAATACCTGGCCTACGGCGTGGGCACGGTGGTCTCGCTCGGCAACGACCAGGACCTGGTTTATTCGCTGCGCGAGCGGCAGCGCGCCGGGAAACTCCCCGGGGCGCGCCTCTATACCGCCGGCCGGGGTTTCGGCGTGCCGGGCGGATACCCGCCCGGTCTTGCCAGCCCCGGCGACCGATACCGTCCGCAGACTCCCGAGCAGGCCCGCGACGAGGTGCGCGAGCTCGCCCCCCACCATCCCGACTTCGTCAAGATCTGGGTTGACGACGACTTTGGCCGGCTGCCCAAGATGAAGCCCGAAATTTATCAGGCCATCATCGAAGAGGCCCACCGGAATCACTTGCGCGTCGTCGCTCACGTCTTCTACCTCTGCGACGCGAAAGCGCTCGTCCGGGCCGGAATTGACGGGCTCGGCCACAGCGTGCGCGACCTGCCCGTTGACCAGGAGCTCATCGCCGGCATGAAAGCGCGTAGCGTGTTCCTGGTGCCGACGCTCGCACGCGATGAGTCCACGTTCGCCTACGCCAAAGGCGCGCCGTGGCTCGCCGATCCCTTCTTCGAGGCCGGGGTCGAGCCGGCCGTCCTCGCGACTCTCCGCAGCCCCGCGTTTCTCGAGAAGTCCCGCGGCACGCCGAACCTTGCGAGACTCGAAACGGCTTTCGAGATGGCCAGGCGAAACCTGAAGACGCTCTCCGACGCCGGAGTAAAAATCGCCGGCGGGACGGACTCGGGACCACCACTTCGGTTCCAGGGTTACTCCGAGCAGCGCGAACTCCGGTTGATGGTCGAGGCCGGGCTCACGCCCATGCAGGCCATCGTTGCGTTTACTTCGGCCGGGGCGGAGGCGCTCGGGACAAAAGCCGAGTTCGGGGCGCTCGCTCCGGGCAAAATCGCGGACTTCCTGGTGCTTGACGCCGACCCGCTCGAGGACATCCGCAATACCGAAAAGCTCGCGAGCGTGTGGCACGAAGGCAAACCCGCCAAGCCCGTCTCGGCCAGCCCGCGCCTCTGACGCTATCGCGCTTTTGTGCCGGAGCGCGAACCCGGCCGGCGCTTGATGCGCCACGCGGCTCACGCACAATGACGAACCGCGGACCCCGCTCGGCGGGGTCCGCGCTACACGCTTCCGCTTGCCGTCTACCGTTCGCCGCCTGCGGTCTTCCCCCTTACCTGTTCCCTGCCTGCGGCGCTTGAAGTACGGGCGGCGCATCAAACTGCTGGATTGCTGGCTCTGATCAAGCGAAGGAAAACCTGAGGCCAAGGAGACACCAATCCCCCGTGGGAAGATACTCTTCATCTGTCTGAGGTGGGATCAGGGGGAGATCGCCGCCCGACGCTGCTGAAAGCACTCCCTGCAATAGACAGGCCGCCCTTGAGTCGGTTTGAATGGCACCGTCGTCTCTTTTCCGCACTGCGAGCAAACGGTCGTGGTCTCGACTCTCTGGAAGCCCTGACCGCTCAGCTTTTGGCTTCGCTTGGCCTTACAAGGCTTGCAACGCTTGGGCTCGTTCTTGAATCCCTTATCTGCGAAGAAGAGCTGCTCTCCAGACGTGAAGACGAACTCTGCTCCGCAGTCCACACACTTCACGACCTTGTCCCGGTATTCCATCCCCAACTCCCTTGCCCGTTAAATAAAGCACTACCGGCACGGTTGGTTTCCGGCACAAAGTCGTTCGCCCAATCCGCCTGCCTGCAGCTTGACCCGCCGGTTTAGTCCGTCTCGTGCCTGGCCTTTTTCCGGGCCCGTTTACGAGCTAATGCTTCCTTGACTCGGCGCCTCTCTCCGGGTTTCAGGTAATACGAGTGTTTCTTTATTTCCTTGATGATATCTTCTTGTTGGACCTTGCGTTTAAACCGACGGAGGGCGTTTTCCAAACTTTCCCCCTCCTGAAGTCTTACTTCAGCCAATCGACGTACACCCCCATTCCTTTTTAGGATGATAAAAGCGCTATTAAATCTATTGTTTGGCAGATTCTCCACTATATGGCTTTTACAAGTCAAGGGCAATCTTGATTTGATTCTTTCCGTCGGCCCACGAGGAATGGGTTCCTCCGTCAGAAGTTCTAACGAGCGAAAAGCTGTGGGAGGCCAGAAGGAATCAGTGTTCGGGTCGCCCGTAAAATTTCGCCCCGATCAGATAACGTCCATTAATTGTGAGAGTTGAAGGATGTCCGACTGACGCTCGTCGTCCCAGCTCAAGCCTCCGCCGCGGGCCTAACCAAAGCTCGCCTGACCTCACCCGCCTGCTGATAAATGCCGAACGCCCCGCTAGTGCCGTTCCAACTTAAAGTGCCGAAATGTTTGAGCCGAGGCCTTTCGAGAATGCTCGAAAGCGCTGCTCACGAAAATAGCCCCAAATAGTTGCAACGGCACTAAAATGTGGACTCGTTTTCACCGGAAGGTATTTACCTCCTTCTTCCACCGCGAAGTCTTTCATGAGCTCACGGTACGACGTCATTGTCATCGGCGGCGGTCACAACGGCCTGGTCAACGCGGCCTACCTGGCTCGCGCGAGAAAGAAGGTCCTGGTCCTCGAGCGCCGTCACGTGCTCGGCGGAGCGGCGGTCACCGAGGAAATTTTCCCTGGGTTCAAATTCTCCGTCTGTTCCTACGTGGTCTCGCTGCTCCGGCCCGAGATCATCCGGGAGCTCGACCTCCCTCGGCACGGCTTCGAGATCCTCCCTCTTGATGGGACATTCACGCCGATGCCGGACGGCAACTACCTTTGGCGGGTGAATGACCACGCCAAGACGCGCCGGGAAATCCTGCGACATTCCCGTCTAGACGCCGAGGCCTACGAAGAATTCGGCCGCGCGATGCTCGAGATGTGCAAGTTCGTCAAGCCGGTCCTCGGCATGACACCGCCGGACCCGACCAGCCTCAGTTTCCGGGAGCTCTCGAAGCTCCTCTTTCTCGGCCGCCGGTTCCGTTCACTCCCCAGCCGGGAGAAGTACAACCAGGTCCAGCTCCTCACCATGAGCGCAGCCGATTTTCTCGGCCAGTGGTTTGAGACCGACGTCCTCAAAGCGACCATGGCAGCTTCCGGCATCATCGGGACTTTCCTCGGCGTGCGCTCCCCCGGGACCGCCTACGTGCTGCTCCACCACTATATGGGAGAGATCGACGGGGCGTTTCGCTCCTGGGGCTTTTCCCGCGGCGGGACCGGAACCATTTCGAACGCTATTGCCGAGGCGGGCCGGGAAGCGGGAGTGGAATTCAGAACGAAGTCTCCCGTCTCGAAGATTCTTATGAAAGACGGCAGAGCCGCGGGAGTCGTGCTTCAAAATGGCGATGAAATCCCATGCGACGTCGTCTCCTCAAGCGTTGACCCGAACTTGACCTTCCTCAAGCTGATCGAGCCGGGCCAGCTCCCGGATGAATTTCTGGAAGAAGTCCGGAGGTACAGGTTCCGCGGCTCCTCCGGCAAAGTTAACCTTGCGCTTGACGCCCTGCCGGATTTCAAGTGCCTGCCCGGCCCCGGAGCGCACCTGCGAGGCGCCGTTTCGATCTCTCCCAGCGTTGATTACATGGAGCGGGCCTACGACGAAGCGAAGTACGGCGAATTCTCCAGCCGGCCTTACATTGACATCGTCATCCCGTCTCTCACGGACCCGTCCGTCGCGCCCCCGGGCAAGCACGTGCTCTCCTGCTTTGTGCAGTACGCCCCGTACAAATTGAAGCAGGGGACGTGGGACGAGAAGCGGGAACTCTTCGGCGACACCGTGATTGACACTTTGGCCGAGCACGCTCCGAACATCAAGAGCATCATCCTCGGCCGCCAGGTCTTGACGCCCCTCGACCTCGAGCGCGAGTTCGGGCTGACCGAGGGCAACATCTTTCAGGGGGAGCTTTCGCTCGAGCAATTGTTTTTCCTGCGTCCCGTCCCGGGCTGGGCGCAGTACCGCACGCCGCTCAAGAACCTGTATCTGTGCGGCTCGTCAACGCATCCGGGAGGCGGCATCATGGGCGCGCCCGGACGCCTGGCCGCGCTGGAAATCCTGAAAGACTGGAAGCGCAGAGCAGTCTGACCCTGGAATTCCGCGCGCGTCGCTGGGAGCCCTCCCTGGCAACCCCCGCGTGTTGTGACGAGAGCGGATTAATTTATGGCCGCGACACATGACATCGTCATCGTCGGCGCGGGCCACCATGGCTTGGTGGCCGCTTACTACCTCGCCAAGGCCGGGCTGAAGCCGCTGGTGCTGGAGCGGCGTCCCCTCGTCGGCGGGTGCGCGATCTCCGACAATCTCCATCCCGGCTTCAAGTGCTCGACGCTGGCCCACGTCAGCGGGCCGATCGACCGCAGAATCTTGAGGGACATGAAGCTCGACCGGCTCGGCCTGCAGATGTTCGAACCCGAGGTGCAGGTTTTTGCTCCCTCCGCCGACGGGCACTCGTTGGTTTTCTACGCGGACCCGGCACGGTCCGCGCAGGAGATTGCCAAAACTTCGAGCAAGGACGCAGAAAGCTTTTCCGAATTCAGCCGGGTGCTCGGGCGGCTGGGAAAGTTGATCACGCGAGTGATGTCCGTGGCGCCGCCTTCGCTCGACCATCCGACGGCCGGGGACATCTGGAATCTCCTTCTGACGGCGAAGGAATTCCGCAGCCTCGGAAAGAAAGACATGTTTCGGCTGCTCCGGTGGGTGCCTATGCCCGTTGCAGACCTGGTCGCGGAATGGTTTGAAGGCCGGCTGCTCCAGGCCATTATCGCGGCTCGCGGTATTTTTGGAACATTCCTCGGGCCGCGCTCGCCGGGCTCGAGCGCCGTCCTGCTGGTCCGCGCGGCCGCTGAAGGGTCCGCCGTGGGCAGCACAGCATTCGCGAAAGGAGGAATGGGGGCGCTGACGCGAGCGATGTCCGCGGCCGCCATCCAGGCGGGGGCGGAGATCAGGGCCGAAGCCGAAGTCTCAAGGATCGCCGCCAAGGATGGCGCAGTGAGGGGCGTTGTCCTCGCCTCGGGCGAAGAGATTACGGCGAAGGCGGTGATGTCAAACGCCGACCCGCGGCTGACTTTCCTGCGGCTCGTCGATCCCGCGTACCTTGAACCGGAGTTCTTGGTCCGCGTGCAAAACTACCGATGCGCCGGGACTGTGGCCAAAGTCAATCTCGCGCTCTCCGGACTTCCTAGGTTCACCGCCCTCGAAAGCGCAACTCCCGGGTCTCTGCCACCTTCAGGACAATCCGGCGCGACGGGCGGCCGCAGCGCCCCAGCCGCGCTGGCCGGCCGCATTCACGTCGGACCTGAAGTTGATTACCTCGAGCGCGCCTTCGACGCGGCCAAGTACGGTGAATACTCGCGCGAGCCTTTCCTCGACATCCTGATCCCTTCCGTCCTCGATCGGTCCCTTACCCCGCCGGGCCAGCACGTCATGTCCATCGCCGTCCAGTTCGCTCCGTACAGGCTGAGGAATGGCGATTGGAACGAGCATCGCGACGCCCTGGGCGACACGGTGATCAAGACGCTCTCCGCCTACGCCCCCGATCTCCCCGGCCTCGTCCTCGACCGGCAGGTGATCACGCCGCGCGATCTCGAAGAGACCTACGGCCTCACGGGCGGCCACATCTTCCACGGAGAACTCGCCCTCGACCAACTCTTCACCATGCGCCCGCTCCTCGGCTGGGCGCGCTACCGCACTCCAATCCAGGGCCTTTACCTCTGCGGCTCAGGCACGCACCCCGGAATCGGCCTCACCGGGATTTCCGGCCGCAACGCCGCGCGCGAAGTCCTGAAGGATTGGCGAAAGCTTAAACGCGCGTAATGGTTTTCACTTGTTGAGGGAATTGAGGGGGGCCGCGCAATTCCTTCTTTCACGCGGGGCCTCGAAGCGCGCGCGGCCGAGCTTTGCGCTAGACCGGCAAACTTTTCGCCAAGCCTCTCTTGAGCGCCTCGATGTGCATGGGCGTAGTGCCGCAGCACCCGCCGATGACTTGCGCTCCCAGGGAGGTCCATTCGCGGCACGCAGCGAGGTACTCTTCGGGAGGATATTCATTGGTGAACATCCAATCAGGCGGGTCAAAGCGGCCGACGTGCGCGTAGCCTCCCATCGGCCTCCGGTATTCGCTCGAAAGCTCGCGCAGCGCCAGGGTGAGGTCCGGAACAGGGGCGCAGTTGAACAGCAGAACGTCCGGCTCGACGCCCCTCAGCCCTTCGCGGACCTGGCCCATCGTTTCACCATTCAAGAGTCTCCCTTTCCAGTCGCAGACGAAGCTGACCCACGCGGGGATGCCAATCTCCCGAGCAGCTTCGAGCGCCATTCGCGCCTCCGTCGAGCTGTTGAAAGTCTCAAAGAGGATGAGGTCAGCGCCCGCCTCCTTAAAAAGGCGGACCGTCTCGCGGTATTCCCGGCCCATGTCGTCGGCGCTCGGCGCCATGTCAGGGCGGAAGCACCAATCGAGGGTCGTCATCGAGCCGGCGATACACACCTCGGCGCGTCCCGCCTCGGCGCGCGCTTCGACGGCCCGCTTCACGCCCTCGCGGATCAGCAACGGGGGCCGGTCTTCCAGGTCGGGGGCGCCGATGCGCTTCATGTGTTCCCGATCGGCAAAATGGTTCAAGTAGCTGCGGCG
>QHZM01000404.1 GCA_003224665.1 Acidobacteriota bacterium | reverse complement strand
CGCGATCGAGGGCGTTGCTCAGCGCCTCCCGACATTCGACGAGCAGTGCCGGAGAAGGCTCCTCGGCCGGGCGCTCGCTGAGCAAGTGGTGAAGCCGACGAGTCTTTTCGAGCTCACTCTGGCACTGCGCGCAATGGGCCAGGTGGGCATCACAAACAGCCCGGTCTTCGGCCGGGAGCTCCTCATAGAGATATGCTAGGAGTCTTTCTTGAAGGTCCTTGCATTCCATCCGGTCGGAGGCGCCGGCCTTGACTTCCACCGAACCAAAGTGCGCCCGCAAGACCAGCTTCCCACCTTCGCGCACGGGTGCGGAACACTCGAGCCGCTGGACCCAACCGCGTCCGCTCCGCTCGACGGCGCTGCGCTTGACGCTCGGCTGGTCGAAGCCGGCGAGCCCGGCGCTCAACAGAAGAATTAGCGCGAGTCGAAATGTGAATCGAATCATCATTTCAGGCCGAAAGCGAATCATTTCGCTTCAATATCGCGGATGGCGGTCGCGCACTTCAAGCGGACGAATCGGCTGGAGTCCTTGGCCGCCAGTTGCCCCAGAGCCGCCAGCACTTCCTGGTCCGCATGCTTCACGAGCTCGTCAATGGCGGCAATTCGCAGTCCCGGATTGGCGTCGTGTTCCAGAAGGTCAAGGAAGGCGCGGCGGGTATCGGGATCCCACTCGAGTCCCCGCACGGCATCCAAGGCTTCGAGCCTGACGCCGGGATTGCGGTCCTGCCTCATGGCATAAAGCAACGCCTGTCGGAAATAAGGATTGCTCGCGCGGGGCCGGAGCGCGTCCAGCGTGTCCCGCCGGATTCCCGCGTTATCGTAGCTCTTCACCGCGTAAACAAGCACCTGCTGGATGCGAGGGTCATCGAGCGAGCCTTGCAGGGTCACTCGCCGCTCCGCGTCGAGCGTAATCCGGACCTCACCCGTCTGCGGGTCAGGCGCAACGCGGCTGATGCCGTTAATGCGGAAATTCTCAAGTCCGAAAGACGAAGCGGCGATGTTGGACGAGCCCGGCTGCGCCGGGCGCGCGCGCGACCGCAGCTCCCATCCCAGACCAAAGCCGAACAGCAGGAGAGTCAACGCGCCTGCTGCGCTGAAGGCCGGCATCGGTCGCAGGGGGGAATTTCGAGCTCACCCTGGCACTGCGTGCAATGGGCCAGGTGGGCGTCACAAACAGTCCGCTCTTCGCTCGGGAGCTCCTCATAGAGATATGCTAGGAGTCTTTCTTGAAGGTCCTTGCATTCCATGGTTCTTTTACCTACTTCCCCCTTGCCAGGGCTTGTCAAACCAAGTCGCCCAATTCCACTCGGAGCTTCTGGGTCGCCCGGAACAAGCAGTTCTTTGCCGTCTCTTCGGTGGTGCCGCAGACCTCGCCGATGGCACGAAGCCGCATCCCCTGGTAGTGCCTCAGTTCGAAAACCATGCGCTCCCGGGGAGTCAGCCGGGTGAGAGCCGCTTCAATCCGCTTCCCGATTTCTCCGGCCCTCAGGACGCGCTCCGGATTGATGATGGGGCGGCTGTCGGCGACTGTATCGTAGAACTCCGTTTCGCCCTCGTGGTTCACCGGAGGCTGCACTTCTTCGTGGGTGCCCCGTCGCCGGAGGTGGTCCAGACAAACATTCATGACCACGCGGTACAGCCAGGTGGAGAAGCTGGACTTGAACCGGAAGCCGCGCAGCGAACGGTAAACTTTCAGGAAAGCCTCCTGGTAGAGATCGCGAGCCTCGTCGGGGGACCGCACGACCCGGAGCGCAAGTCGGAGCACTTTCTGGTCGTATTTGCGCACGAGCGCCTCGAAGGCCAGGCGGTCTCCTTCTTGAGCCCTCTCGATCAAGGCGCTTTCATCCGCCCCGGTCAGGGGTGTGCTCCGTGTGGGTAAGTTACCGGCCAGCTCCAAGCAAGCGCCATCCGCCACAGTTTAATCGTACCGCCCTAATCCCATTGGACGGCCCGTCGAGAGAAAGGTAAGCCGCCCCTCGCGAATGCGCAAGGCACAAGTCCTGGAGAGGGCCCGCTCACCCTGACGGAAAGCCCGCTCCGGCATTCTCCGGGAGATCGGAGCCTTCCTTGTCCGATCCGGGCGGGCGCCACAGGGCTCAAAGTCAAAAACCCATTGACGAAAAGGAGGCTTCGGCTAAACTCTCCGTTGCCGCCTGCCCCACCGAGAGCCGGGCGGGCGATGCTTGGCTTCAATCACCGACGGTCCACTTGGCGAATGGAATGGCCCCGAAAAAAGAAGGCACGCAACGCTTCCTTGTGACCGTCATCGGCCACAACCACTGGAAGCCCGAAGTCCGCCAGTGGATCGAATACCCTGCCACGACAACCGCCGCGCAAGTCCTGGCCGAGTTCCGCAAGAAGTACCCTCCTCCCTTTCAGGTCGTCATCGTTTCTGAAAGACCGAAAACGTCTGCGATGGGCTAGGAAGCCTCCGCGCCTCCTTCACCGCCTGCGGAGAAAAGTGGTATCCTCAATCCGCCAGCCGCGCAAGGCTGAAGGAGGAGTTGCGATGAAGCACTGGGGGATCGCTGCCGGATGGTTGGTCCTGTGGGTGACGCTTTTGGGGGTGCCCGCATCCTTTGCGCAGACCACAGGGCAAACCACGCAGCAGACCCCGAACCCCTGGGTGGAACTCCTCAAAAACCCCAACCCCAAGGCGCGGGCCAAAGCGGCGCGGGAGATGGGCAAGAGCGGCGACACGACCACTGTGCCTGCATTGACCGCGGCTCTCACCGACGCCAGCCCCCAGGTCCGGCGCGAAGTGGTCATGGCGCTTTCGCAGTTTCACGATTCTGCTTCGCTCGACGCCGTTATCACCGCGACTCGCGATCCTGAGCCGAGCGTCCGGGTGCTGGCGGTGAAAGGACTCGTGGGTTACTACACAGGAGAGTCGCCGAGTGCCGGTTTCTCGCCTTTCTTCAGGAGGCAGTATCGCCGCGTCAAAGGGCACTTCGTCCACGAAAGCACTCGGATTGATCCGGGGGTCAAGGTCAACCCGACGGTTACAACGGCCCTTGTCGAGACGATGAAAGACGAACGCGCCATCGAGCCCGCCCGCGAGGCGGCAAAGGGCCTTGGAATCCTGTTGGCCCAGCCCGCCGTTCCGGACCTGGTCAAGGCCGCTCACTCGACCGATGAGGACCTGGCCCGGGAAGCCCTGGAAGCACTCTCGAAAATCAAGGACACCTCAGCCGGGCCCCGGCTCGTGGACTTGCTCGACTCGACCATGCCCGACGTGAAGCGCGACGCAGCCGTCACTCTCGGCATCTTACGAACGCACGAAGCCCTCGCCAAGCTGCAATGGGTTTACGAAAACGATCCCGAGCAGAAAAACAAAGAGAAGGCCATCGAGGGCCTGGCCTTTGTGGGCGACCCGGCCTCCATCCCCGTATTTAAGAAGGCGCTGTCGAGTGGCGCCAAGCCGGTCCGGACTTCTGCCGCAGAGGGTCTCGCTCGCGTGAAAGACCCGAACACTCTCCCCGACCTCGAGAAGGCGATGGGCCAGGAAAGGGACGCCGGCGTGAAGCTCGCCCTCGAGTACGCCATTACCGCAGTGGGCAAAGAGGACTACCTGGCAGGCCTGGTGCACGAACTCACCTCGATCCTGCGCAGCGATGTCGCTCAGGCCTATTTGATCGAGCTTGCCCGCGACCCGAAGTTCCTTCCCAAGCTGTACACCTTCCTGAGCGAGGACGACGCGACGGTGCGAAAAAAACTCTGTACGGTGCTGATGTTTGCCGGTGACCAGTCGAGTCTCAATCACCTCGACCGGCTGACGCACGACAAAGACACCGAAGTGGCCTCCGAGGCCATTCGCGCTTCACGCGCCATCCGTGCGCGGGTCGCCCTCCCCGCGCCGGCTCCCACCCCCACCCCCGCCACGGCTCAGAAACCCTGAGGCCCCTCCGACGCTCAGTCGCGTTACGCTACGGACGACTCAGACGCGCGATTG
>QHZM01000403.1 GCA_003224665.1 Acidobacteriota bacterium | reverse complement strand
GCAACGGGTAGGTTCGTCGGCGGGCCAGGAAGCCTTCGCGCGGGCCGTTTTTGGGAATCTCGCTTACCCGGCGGCGGAGGGTCCCGTAAAAGAGAACGACAAAAAGTCCGACGTAAATCAGAACAAAAGCGACAACGAACGTGACTGTCACAAGATCACGCATGGCCTGCGTCTGATATTCCTGACACTGGAGCAACTCTTGGTCACAACACCACCGCCTGGGAATCCGCAAGACCCTTGCTTGAGAAGGTCCTCGAAGGGCCCCCAATTTGAGCGGTCCAAGCATTGAGAGCCACCATTCGTCGAAACCCGGCCAGGAGAGGCATAGCCATAATCGGACCGGGAAGGGTGGGGCAGGCGATGGGGAAGCTCCTCGCTCGCGCCGGCTTTCCCGTCCTCTTTGTCGCGGGCCGTCGACTCTCGGCCGCCCGGCAAGCGGCCCGGTTCATCGGCGGCGGTCGCCCCGTCCGCCTCGGTGCCCGGGACCTCGCCGAAGCCCCGGTATTTCTGGTGACGGTGTCTGACGCAGCCCTGCACGACGTTGCCCTGAGTCTTGCGGAACACGTCGATCGCTGGCGAGGAAAAATCGTCCTGCACACCTGCGGTTCGGTGGGTGTGGAAGTGCTCGAGCCCTTGCGGCGCAGGGGAGCCGCGGTGGGTGCGCTACACCCGTTTCAAACGATTCCAAGCGCCAGGGTGGGCGTCCAGAATCTCCGCGGAGGTTTCTGGGCGGTGGAGGGAGACTTGCCTGCCCGGAAAGTCGCGCGAGAGTGGGTGAAAGCCCTTGAGGGAAAAAGTTTCGAGGTCAGGCCCTCGCGGAGAACGCTCTATCACCTTTCGGCCTTCCTTGTCTGCCCGACGGTCGTCACGCTGATGGACCGCTCGCGTCGCCTGCTTCGCAGATCGGGAGTTCCGGCGAGGATTGTTCGGCCGATGCTCGGCCAATTTGTCGGCGAGACAGTAAGAAACTTTGTCGAGCTTGGCGGAAGGAAGGCTCTGTCGGGTCCGGCGGTGAGAGGCGACTGGGTAACTATCCGGCGACACCTGCGGGCCCTCCGCCGTGCCGCTCCCGAGCTAGTCCCCGCTTACAGGGCGCTGCTGCGCATCATGCTGCAACTGGCGGGGCGGGAAGCGCCCCGTCGCGCAAAGCCTCGGCGTCATGCTCCGTAGACCTTTGCGAAAGTGAAGCGGGCGCCGAGCCCCGTGGTTCCCGCTGATCGGGATTCGCGGTTCGGCCGTATTGTCGGGCAACGAGTTCTCCAACGCCGGGCTTAAGTTGGGTCTTGTTTGCGACGCTCTTCAGTGTTGACTGTCACCGGAGCGATGCAGGATCACTCGGACCTTTTCGAGTGTAATGAGTCCCCCTCCGACCATCTCATCGAGCTTCGGAAGAATACGCTCAATTCGTTCCGCTGCGTCCTCCCGCCTTTCACAACGAGAGAAAGGGAGTCACTGTGAGACCACTCGTCATGGTCAAGCGGCCGGGAAAATCCAGTGCATTGCCCAAAAGCAAAGCGCTGAAACAATCCCCGAGACTGGAATCGTCAACACCCACGCCCAGACAATCGTCCTAGCCACTCCCCAGCGGACGGCGGTAAGCCCCTGGATACTTCCCACACCCATGATTCCCCCTGCAATCGTATGCGTGGTAGAAACAGGAATGCCGGCCAGGGCGTTCCCCAGGATGCTTGCGGCCGCGGCGGTTTCGGCGCAAAAACCGCCGACGGGTCTCAATTTGGTAATTTTCATCCCCATGGTTTTGACAATCCGCCAGCCGCCAGCGAGCGTGCCGAGCCCGATCGCCGCATGTGCCATCAAGACCACCCAAAAGGGAACGTAAAAATGGTCGAGAAGCTTGGCAGTAAAAAGGACGCCGGCGATGATTCCCATGGTCTTCTGGGCGTCGTTGGTGCCGTGCCCCAGGCTGAAAGCCGCGGCTGAAAACAGTTGGAGCCTGCGGAAGTAGCGGTCGACCCGCAGCGGCGCCGAATGCCTGAAGATCCAGTAAACTGAAATCATCAGCGCTGCGCCCAACACCATTCCAATGGCCGGCGAGAGGATGATAAAGAGCAGAGTCTTGGTCCACCCGCTGAGAACGACCACGCCCCATCCGGCCTTGGCGATCGCCGCTCCCGCGTACCCTCCAATCAATGCATGCGAGGAGCTGATCGGCAGACCAAAGTACCAGGTGATGAGATTCCAGAAGATGGCGCCAAGGAGGCCGGACAGGATGACGTAGAGGTTGACGTACCTCAGGTCAACCATCCCCTGGCCGATTGTCTTGGCGACTGCGGTGCCGAAGGTGAAGGCGGCAATGAAATTGAAGAAAGCGGCCCAAACGACTGCGATGCGCGGCGAAAGGACCCGCGTGGAGACTACCGTCGCGATGGAATTGGCCGCGTCGTGGAAGCCGTTAAGGAAGTCGAAGGTGAGGGCAACCAGGATGATCAGGACGGCAAACAAGAACATACTTCCCGCTCCGCGGACTCAAGGCGAATTCCGATAAGGGCCCAGGGTTAAGAGAGACCTTCCGCCGCGCCCGATTTCCGGCCGATTTGGAGAAGATTTGATTGATCTGGAGAAGAATCCTCAGGCGGCCTTTAAGACGACAGCCTGCATGACGTCCGACACGTCTTCGCATTTGTCCGTGGTGGCTTCCAGCACTTCGTAAATTTCCTTCCATTTAATGACTTCGATGGGGTGGTCGAGGGAGTTCTCAAAGAGGTCGGCAATGCATTCCCCCTTGATGCGATCAGCCTCTTTTTCAATCTGCGTGAGCTGCTCGCAGTACTCCAGAATGTTCTGCGGTTTGCTCAACTGGGAAACGGCGCGAACGATGATTTCCGAGCAGTGGAGAATCAGTTTGGTCAGTAGGCGCGCTCCGGGCGTGACCTCCTTGATCTTGTAAGTGGGGATCCGGTCGGCGGCTGCGTCAATCAGGTCCACCACGTCGTCGAGGGTGCAGGCCAGCGCGTGGATGTCCTCACGGTCGAACGGAGTAA
>QHZM01000402.1 GCA_003224665.1 Acidobacteriota bacterium | reverse complement strand
CGAACCCGCCGCCGAACCTTTCCTGCCGGTACTTCACGCACGCCACTGAGACCCTCATATGGGCGGCGAAGAACCGGAAGAGCCGACACGCATTCAACTACAAGCTGATGAAACAACTGGCGGGCGGCAAGCAGATGAAAAGCGTCTGGCAGATTGCCGCGCCCGACCGCGAAGAAAAGCGCTTCGGCAAACACCCGACTCAGAAGCCCGTGGCGCTGCTCGAACGCATCCTGCTTGCCTCTTCGGAGGTGGGCGATTTGGTGCTCGATCCTTTCATGGGAAGTGGCACATCTGTAGTCACCGCGTTGCGACTGCGTCGGATGGCCCTGGCAGTTGAACGGGAGGACGACTGGGTTCAACTCACATTAGAGAGAGTTGCGGGAGAATTGATCTGCGTCATCGCGATAGTCAAGTCCTTCCAATCTAGCCTTGATCTCCGAACCGTTTTTGTGGATCGATCCATCGAGGAGACGGTGTCGGTGCAATTGACGCTCACATACAAGCTGGTGCATCGGGAGCGCAAATACTTTTTTGTGGGCGCGTATCGCCGTGAAGTGGTCTACTCCGTTGTGGCCGATTCTTTGGAGGAAGCCTGGAAAAGCTTTCGGTCGAGCCCCCTCCAGTTCGAACAAATCCTCTCCGTGGTCAAAACCGAAACCGAGATTTACCTCGCCCAATGAAACGTGATGGGCGGAGTGCTAGCCACTGTCAATTGGCACTTGCATTGGCCGTGGGTTTGTAGATAGACGAGAAGCTGACGGGCGCTGAGGGCTATGAGGCAGCCCACGCTTGCTCCAAGGCGGTAGCTTCATTGGCCTTTCTGTGCAAGTCCGCGACAATATCGTAACTTGTGAATCTCGTCCGCTTGGCGACGGACACGAATGATGGGTGGTTGATTTTCGATTCGAACTCCCTTCTGCGTGCTGACGGGGCTACCACCCTGAACGTCGAATTGAAAGCGTCGAACATCGCAAATCTCAAAAGCGCACCGCGCATGTCAGTTGTATTCTCCACCTCGATAAATTCCGATGGAAAATTCCGTTGGTTGAACCAGATTACATCCACGGCGGACGCGCTGCGCACAATCTCCGGGTAGGTGAAGGGGTAGATATCTTGGACTGTAGCCAAGGCGCCAAGCGGCTTGCCCAGAAATACTCTTCCGCGGTCTTGTCGCGGGACAAACGTTTGCTGTTGTCTCAGATTGCCCAGTTCTACCAACAAGCCTTGGTAATAGGTGTGAACGCTTTCGGGTTTTGGCTTCTTTGAAAGGTCAGCGGGCAGCTTGCCTTTGACTTCCAACAGGGCCCACAGACCTGGACGAATTCGGAAGAAATACTTCGGGTCTTGAACGATACGGTTGATGGACTTGAAAGGAGTCCTTGTTTCCCACTTCACGCCAGGGATTTTCATTGCCGCTTTATAGAGATGGCCGAGGGTCGCATACCCACCATTGGCTCGCATCGCCTCGACAACCGCTTCTCGTTGGTTCATACGGCGGACATTATCATGCGCCTTTTCCATGAGTCCATCACTCATTCCACCAGACTCCGCGCAGAGGCGCGCGGCTGGACTTCTCGCTGGCCGAGGTTTGCACCGTGTAGCGCAGGACCCGCCGTCCGGTCCTGCGGCCCTTCCAGACCGCGCGGGACTGCACGCGCGGCCAGAGGATGAAGAATCCCCCCTCCGAACTAAAGCGTGGGGCCAAGATCCGCCCCGCGCTGGAAAAGCCGCAACACTGGAGAGCGAGTGTTGCGCTACGATTCTATATAAGGCGCGGCTGCATCCGCAAAACCGTTTCGTCCGCGACAAAATCCGCCCTGCGGCCCAGAGCCTTTGGGCGGCGGGCCGCCAGCAGCTTCAGCAATTACGCGGCCTGAGGATTATAAAATTCCTCGGTGGCGGTCAATATGGCATAATCAGGCCATGAGCAAAACGAGGAAGGGGTACTCGTACCAGATCAGTTTGATTCCGGAGCCCGAAGGGGGTTATACGGTGCTTGTCCCTTCGCTGCCCGGATGCGTGTCATACGGAGCGACCGTCGAAGAAGCTACCGTCCATGCCCGCGAGGCGATCGAGTTGCATCTCGAAAACCTGGCGGCACATCGAGAGCCGATCCCGGCCGGGAATGAGTCCGCCCCGGTCTTCACAACTCTCGTCCATGTGACACCCTCACGTGTCTAAAGGACTTCCCGCGCTCCGCGCCCGCGAACTGGTGCGAATTCTCGAAAAGGCCGGCTTTGTGGCATGGCGCCAGAAAGGCAGCCATCTCACGATGTACCGGGCCAGTGACCGCCGGGCGCTCACGGTTCCCGTGCATTTTCGCAAGACGATTCCCAAAGGGACACTGCATGCCATCATCAAGCAGGCTGGTTTCACCAGCGAGCAGTTTGCCGAACTGATGGAGGACTGACCCGCCACGCCCAAGACTAGATCCGCCAGTCCGTCAGCTGACGGACAGTTCCTGCGGGACCTGGGGTTTGTGGAATTTCTCGGCCGGGGGACGTACCGCCTGATGTAGAGGCGGCTTTATGCCGCCAGCGTGGCGAGGTAAACTCGGCGCTACGGCTACTGG
>QHZM01000401.1 GCA_003224665.1 Acidobacteriota bacterium | reverse complement strand
CGAGTACGCATATTGAGATAGGCCCGGAGCTGCCTCCGGGGTCGGATGGCCACTCGACAAACTTGGCGAAGTTGTACAAAAATACCGCCTTCACCTGGTATTCGGTCGCGCTTTGGGCTCGCAAGGAAGAAGCCAGCGCGCTGCTCGCGAGCAATGCAAGCGCGAGCGCCGGGGCCGAAAACCGATGGCCCAACGGCGAGCCGCTGCAAGCTGTACGAGAATTATCGCGGACTGGCGCGCTCTTACCCCCCGCCGCGCGTTGCGTTCGAGGCGCCATGCCGCCTCTCTTTTGTGTCCCCATCTGTCTCATGCATTTCTTGAGCGTGATTTTCCGGCCACCGCAGCGCTAGAACACATAGGTGAACTTCAGCCGCGCGTTGCGCCCGTTCTGATTGATCACGCTCTCCACGTGCTCGTAACCTCCGGGATAGCCGTATTGGGTATCGAAGGCGTTGTAGAGAGCAGCCGAAACACTGAAACCCTTGAGCACACGCTGACTGAAAAGGGTGATATTGGGAACCACGTATCCACGGGCAACGCCTCCCGCCAGAGTTTTTCTCTTGCTGACGTACTGAAGATCCATGCCTGCAAAGAGCTTTCGCCCAACCAGCGGCAGGACACAGTTGAGCTTCCCCAAGTGCTTGGGCGAGTTGTAAAAGTTGCCGCCCGTCTGCAGATCGATAGCATACTGAAAGGTGTAGGCGACCTGAACTTTAAACCCCGATGCCCACTGGCTCTCCAACTCGACTTCTGCGCCCCTGGCCCGAGCGGCGCTGATGTTCTGGAACTGCAGTGCGCCGCTCGCGACGGGCCGTTGACCGATCAGGCGGCTTATTCTGTTCTCAAAGATATCGGCGGTAATCAGAGAATGGTTCCGAACGCGCTGCTCGAAGACCACCTCGGCCGTTCGGATTTCCTCCGGCCTGAGAGCGCGGTTACCAACCTGCCCCGCAGCCTGATAGTAAAGTTCGTAAGCATTTGGCGCGCGAAATGCCTTGCCATAGAGGACTTTGAAGGTCGTTTTGTGGAACGGGCTGTAGATCGCGCCCAGGCGCGGGCTCGCACTCCCTCCATAAGTGCTGTAGTAGTCGTACCGCGCACCGAAATAAAGCATGAGACCGTTGCGAACCGTAAATTCGTCCTGCCCGTAGGCGGCCCAGATATTGGAGCTCCTTCTGTCGTCGAGATACTGAGTAAACGGATCGAAGTCGAAATTGCCTTGGTCCTGTTCGAAGTTGTCCCGGTATTCCGAGCCCAGAACAACCTTGTGTTTCTCAAGTAGCTGCTTGGTAAGCTTCAAGTCTTCACCCCACCTCTTGCCGCTCGCGAAATCATTATTTACAACAATGTTGGGTGTGCTGGTTTGTGAATAGTTATACACATAATGCCCGTCGTAGCCCATCTGGTCATAGTAGAGACGACCGGTGAAGACGATTTCGCGCCGGAAAGTATGATCGTACTGAAGGTCGAGATAACCCTCCTGATCCGAGGTGCGGGTGCGCGGATCGTCGAACACAGTGCCAAAAGAAGCAGTCGGAATCTGCTTTCTCCTCGAACTGTATACTCCTTGCAGGGTAAATCCCCGGTACGCGGCGCTCCCGAAAACCTGGCCGAAATGGTCCCCATCGGCGTTCTCTGCGATACCGTTGTTTGTTGCCGGGCTGTCAAATTCGCTGAAAAACAGGCGCCGCTGCCCCAGGCTTCGATAAAAGGAGGTGGAGAGAACTGCGCTCAACCCCTTTTTAAATCTATGGCCATAGGTGAGCCGGCCCTTGTAGGTGCCGAAGCTGCCTAGCTCGGTCGAGGCCTCCACGCCTCCGACATCGCGCGCCCGCCTGGTAATTACATTGACAACGCCAAAGTAAGCGTTACTCCCGTAAAGCGAGGAGCTCGGCCCGCGGATGACCTCGACGCGGTCGATGAGATCGACATCGAGTGGGAACTCCGTGCCGAGCAGCGCCTCGTCGTAGACGTCGTCGTTCAGCCTGTGACCATCAATGAGCAGCAAAACACGGGTGTTGTAATCTCCAATTCTGCCGAAGCCTCGAATTTCCGCGTAACTGTAGTTCCGATCGTAGGTCACATAAAAACCCCGCACGCTTTGCAGGATTTCCGCCAGGCTCTGGAAACCGTACTTTCGGATGTCGTCGGAGGTGATGATCGTGACTGACGCGGGGGCTTCGGCCGAGCTCTGCAGATATTTCGAGGCGCTATAAACCTCGATGTTCATCAGGTTTTCCAGACTCATTTCGGTCAGGTCATGGGGATTTTCCTCGGCACGTGCCGAAGCTTGATCCAACCCCGAGGCCATTACTATGAGGAGCACGAGGACCACAATCCCGCATCGCAACATGCCGGGTGGGTTCACAGCCATTTCATCTATCCGCTGCGTTCGTGCCGGGCCGATGACCGAGTTCGGGCTGGAGGATCTTTTCGTCGCAATCTGGGCAGATGGCATGGCTGAATCTGGCCTCCGAATGCTCGCTGATATAGGCATCGACTTGCTGTCAATAGTTGGCATCGTTGCGCGCTTTCTTGCAGTACCTGCAAATCTGGAGTAGTCCCTGAAGCTGTTTCACGCGAGCAAGGCATCTTCCAGTTCCCGGACGCGTGCCGCAAGGTTTCCCTACAATTCCACGACGCGCGCTCCCACCCGCGCTCGGGCCAGCA
>QHZM01000400.1:3083-4408 GCA_003224665.1 Acidobacteriota bacterium | reverse complement strand
CTCCACTCAATTGCGTTTCCTGCGCATGGAAGGCTTTGAGGAACACCTGGAGCTGCACCGGCTTGACTGTCTCGCCAGCCACGGCGACCTGACCAATTTCGAGATGGCCCGCCGGATGCTCGAAGAGACTCCCCCTGAGGAAGTGAAGCCGGCGCCGCTCGTGCGCGGCGATGACCTCATCGCCGGGGGTTACAGACCCGGGCCGCTGTTCAAAAAAATCCTCCAGGCCGTCGAGGACGCGCAGCTCGAAGGCAAGGTCAAGACGCGAGAGGAAGCCCTGCGGATGGTCGAGGAGGAGTTCCCTCTGCCGCGTCCGTAGCGCCGCTCGGGCGTGTTGTCCGGATGCGTTTGGGGCGCCGCAGAGGCCCGCCATCCTTGACACTTCTTGAAAGCGCGTGTTAAATTTTTTCGTTATTGTTGCCCAGAGGCTTGCTGTCCTGAAGAATGACCGATCTCGATGACCGAAATCCTGAGCTGGATTGGGAAGCTTCTTCTCCAATCGGTCCCCACAGTCATCTTCGTTTTTCTCCTCCTGGTCATCCTTGAGCGGTGGCTTTTTCGCCCCCTCACGGCGGTCCTGAAAAAGCGCGAGGATGCCACCGTCGGAGCATTGGCGCGCGCCAGGGACCAAGCGGCCCAGGCCGAGGCGAGAACCCGCGAGTACGAGGTCGCCTTCCGGGCCGCCCGGCAGGAAGTCTATCGGGTAAGGGAAGCCGACCGGCGTGCGGCCCTTGCCGAGCGGGAGAGCGCTCTCAAGACGGCGCGTGAAGAAGCCGAGGTTTGGATCAGGAAGGCCCAGGAAGACCTGGCGAAACAGATTGAGGCCGCCAAGCAGGAACTCCAGAGCGCCTTGCAGTCGCTCGCCTCGGGTATAGCTGAAACAGTGCTCGGGGAATCCTCCTCGGCGGGCCGGGAAAGGGGCGTTGGACCTTGAAGCTCAGAGTTGCGGCGGTGGGCCTGTTGCTCTTTCTCGGCGGCTGGCGGCTTGCCCCGCCGTGCTGCGCGGCGTGTGCTCCACCGGGCCCTGACGCTGCGGTGGCTGCTAGCCAGGAGAAGGAAGAAGGCGGAGGGGAAAAGAAAGAATTATTTTTCAAGCTGGTCAACTTTCTCCTCCTGATAGGAGTGCTGTCCTATGTGCTCCGCAAGCCGCTCGGCGAGTTTTTTGCCAGGCGCTCCGACTCGATCCGGAAGAGCCTGGAAGAGGGGCGGAAGGCCCTTGAGGCTTCTCAGGCCCAGTTGAGCGCGGTCGAAGAGAAGCTCCGGCACCTCGAGGAGGAAATCGCGGCCTTCAAGGACGCCGCGCGGCGAGAGATGGAAGCCGAACG
>QHZM01000400.1:0-3015 GCA_003224665.1 Acidobacteriota bacterium | reverse complement strand
GAACCGGCCGACCAGGCGCTTCATCCGCGCCGCGTCCATCTGCTGGCGAACCATCTCCTCGGCAAGCTCGAGGGCCCGTTGCGCGGTGAATATCTTCAGCTCGCTTTTCGCCGCCCGCGCCCTGGCGGACGTGCTCGCCAGGAAGGGTGATTACCGCGCGGCCCTCAAGGAGCTCCAGGGGTTTGCCGCTGCGTACGGCGCGAGCTGGGAATTGCGCGAGGTGCTCAAGACCCCTGCGGTCCCGTTCGAGCAGAAGACCAAAGTGCTGGAGGCTGTCCTGGCCCGGCTCAAGGCGTCAACCGTAACGCGCAACTTCCTGCGTGCGCTACTTGCGAACTACCGGATGGTCCTGCTCGAGAAAGTGGTCGAGGGGTTCCGCAGAGTGGCGAACGCCCGGATGGGCATCGCGGAAGTAAGAGTTTCGTCTGCGGCCCGCCTCTCGCCCGCGGAAGAGGAGGCCTTGCGCGCGGCTTTCCGTAAGTTGACTCGGCAGGAGGTGGAACTTGAGTTCCAGCTCGACGACAGCCTGCTCGGGGGCGTCCGGGCGCAGATCGACAGCACCGTGTACGACGGTACGGTGCGCGGGCAACTCGAACGCATCCGTGAGGAACTGACGGCCCGGTAGAGGATGAGGATTCAGGGCCGCCCGGGATGCAATCCCAGGGCATAACGCTCAGGCAGGAGAAGGCATCGGCTATGCCACGAATCAAAGCTGACGAAATCACGAAGATCATCCGGGAGCAGATCGAAAACTTCGACCACAGCGTCCGCATCAGCGAGGTCGGCTCGGTGATTTCCGTCGGCGACGGCGTGGCGCGAATCTATGGCCTGGACAACGTCATGGCCGGCGAGTTGCTCGAGCTCCCTCATAACGTCGCCGGCCTGGCCCTGAACCTCGAGGAAGACCAGGTGAGCGCCGTCCTGCTGGGCGATTACTCCAAGATCAAGGAAGGCGACGTCGTCAAGCGGACCAAACGGATCATGTCCGTGCCTGTGGGCGAAGCGCTCGTTGGCCGCGTGGTGGACTCGCTTGGCCGGCCCGCCGACGGCAAGGGGCCGGTCCTGACCGAGCACTACAACACTATTGAAAGACTCGCGCCGGGAGTGGTGGACCGGTTGCCGGTGCGCGAGCCGCTCCAGACGGGCATCAAGGCGATCGACGCCATGATCCCCATCGGCCGCGGCCAGCGCGAGCTTATTATCGGCGACCGCCAGACGGGGAAGACCGCGCTCGTCCTCGACACCATCATCAACCAGCGCGGCGGCGACGTGATTTGCATTTACGTGGCCATCGGGCAGAAGCGTTCGACGGTCGCCCAGGTGGTCAAGGTCCTCGAAGAGTACGAGGCGATGGAATACACGATTGTCGTCGAGGCCAGCTCCTCCGACCCCGCGCCGATGCAGTACCTGGCGCCTTACGCCGGCTGCGCGATGGGCGAATACTTCCGCGACCGCGGCCGGCACGCGCTTTGCGTTTACGACGACCTCTCGAAGCACGCCGTCTCCTACCGCGAGATCTCACTGCTCCTCAGGCGGCCTCCGGGCCGCGAAGCCTACCCCGGTGACGTCTTCTATCTCCACTCGCGCCTCCTCGAGCGCGCCGCTAAATTGAATAAGGAATTGGGCGAGGGCTCCCTCACCGCGCTTCCCATCATCGAGACCCAGGCGGGCGACGTTTCCGCCTACATTCCGACCAACGTGATTTCCATCACCGACGGCCAGATTTACCTCGAGTCGGACCTGTTCAATTCGGGCATCCGCCCGGCCGTCAACGTCGGCCTCTCCGTCTCCCGCGTGGGAGGCAACGCGCAAATCAAGGCGATGAAGCAGGTGGCGGGCATGCTGCGCCTCGAGCTCGCCCAATACCGCGAGTTGGCCGCCTTCGCGCAGTTCGGGAGCGAACTCGACAAGGCCACCCAGGCCCAGCTCAACCGCGGGCAGCGCCAGACAGAAATCCTGAAGCAGGACCAGTTCAAACCCCTGCCAGTCGAAAAACAGGTCCTCATCATCTTCGCGGGCACGGTCGGCCTCCTCGACGACTTGGCGGTCGAGGACTGCGTCCCCTTCGAGCAGGCGCTCTACGAGTTTATGGACTCGTCTTATCCCGCGCTGCTCCAGGAAATCCGCGAGAAAAAAGAACTCAATGACGCCTTGCGCCAGGAGATGCGCAAAGCCCTGGATGAGTTCAAAGCCAAGTTCCTCGCGGAGCGGAAGGCGAAGGCGGCCTGAACCCGGCCGGCGCTTCAGGGGCACGGCGTCGGCATTAAGAGAATATGGCGACGTTACTCGACATCCGGCGGCGTATCCGCTCGGTCAAGAGCACGCAGCAAATCACGCGCGCGATGAAGATGGTGGCGGCGGCCCGGCTCCGGCGCGCGCAGGAGCGCGTGCTCAGCATCCGCCCTTACGCCCGCCAGGCGCTGGCCATGCTGGAAAGCGTGGCAGCCCGGACCGAGCAGCGCGCCCACCCGCTTCTGGCCGAGAGGCCGGTGGAGAAAATCCTGCTCGTGCTCGTAACGGCCGACCGGGGACTCTGCGGGGCCTTTAACACGAACCTGATCCGCGCGGCCCAGAATTACCAGGCCGACCACCGCGGCCGGCAGGTGTCCATGATTCTGGTGGGAAGAAAAGGGCGCGACTTTTTCCACAGGCACCCCGCGGCTGTCGTTTCCGAGCATGCGAACCTGTTCGGACGGCTCGAGTTTTCTCACGCCCAGAAAATTGCGGGCGAGATCATCGACCTCTACACCCGGCGGGCCGTGGACGCGGTTGACTTCCTCTATAACGAGTTCAAATCAATCCTGACGCAGCGCCTCACGGTCGAGCGCTATCTCCCCATCAGGCCCATGAAGCCGCCCGAGGGCGAGGCGTTGATTGACTATCTCTACGAGCAGCCCGCCGAGGAAATCTTTGCCTCGCTGCTGCCCCGCTATGTCGAAATTGAAGTCTATCGGGCGCTGCTCGAATCGCAGGCGGGTGAATTTGCGGCCCGCATGACGGCGATGGACTCGGCGA
>QHZM01000438.1 GCA_003224665.1 Acidobacteriota bacterium | reverse complement strand
ATTCTATTCTAAATGCTCCGGATTTCAGCCAGTATTTCCGGGGAAGACCGCCGACCTCACCTGGGAATGTCGCGTTGAATAAAGTTTCATTGGCCCTGGTCATCCACTCTCACCAACCGGTGGGGAACTTCGACCACGTCTTTGAGGGAGCAACCCGGAAAGCCTACGCGCCATTCCTCCGACTCCTTTCCCAGCATCCGGGGATCCGCGTCAGCCTCCATTATTCGGGGATTCTGCTCGAGTGGCTGGAAGCTCGCCATCCGGAATTTTTCGACCAACTCCGCCGACTCATTGAGCGTCACCAAGTGGAACTCGTAGGCGGCGGCTACTTCGAGCCCATCCTGCCTGCCATCCCCGGCCGCGACAAGATCGCTCAAGTTCGCAAGCTGCGCGAGTATCTTCGCCGACACTTCGGCGTCACTCCCAAGGGTGCCTGGGTTGCCGAGCGCGTCTGGGAACCGAGCCTGGCGCAGCCGCTCGCGGAGGCCGGCGTCGACTACGTGGTCCTGGACGACACTCACTTTCTGGCCGCGGGCCTCGACCCCTCCGACCTCCACGGCGTCTATATCACGGAAGAAGCGGGCTTACCGCTGCGGCTCGTTCCCAGCCTGAAGGCGTTGCGTTACACCATCCCCTTCCGGGAGCCCCATGAGACGCTCCGCATTTTGAGCGACGGCATGGGACGGTCCAGCGCTCTCTTCGCCATGGGCGATGACTGCGAAAAATTCGGCGTGTGGCCCGGCACGTTCGACCATTGCTACAAAAACGGCTGGCTGGAGCGATTCCTGGAAGAGCTCGAAGGGGCCGAGGAGTGGCTCGAGACCACTACCGTCTCAGATTTCGTAGCAGCGCACGAGCCACTCGGAAGGATTTACCTTCCCACGGCCTCCTATGCGGAGATGATGGAGTGGGCCCTGCCCTTCCGCGCAGCGGGCGAATACAGGGCCTGCGTCGAGGAGGCCGAAAGGATGCACACGAGCGAAAGATTCCTTCGCTTCCTGCGCGGCGGGACTTGGCGCAATTTCCTGAGCAAATACCCGGAGGCGAACCAGCTCCACAAGTTGATGCTTGAAGTCAGCCGGCGCCTGGGCGAGGCGAAAGCTCGTGCCGGCACCGATGCCTTTCGGATTTTGGGCGAAGCCCAGACCCACCTTCTCGCCTCCCAATGCAACGACGCCTACTGGCACGGCGTCTTCGGGGGACTTTATGCTCCCCACCTGCGCAGCGCAGTACTCGGCCACTTGATCCGGGCTGAAGTGTTGCTCGACGAGCTCGAAGGGGCCAAGCGTAAGACCCAGGCCCGCGTCGCGACCAAAGACTTTGACGCGGACGGCCACGAGGAAGTCCTGCTCGACCATCCGGCGTTCGGGATAGTGGTCCGGCCGGCTGAGGGAGGGACGGTCTCGAGCCTCCGCTTCAAGCTCGCGGATGTCGAACTGATCAATTCGCTCATGCGCCGGCCCGAGCCCTATCACGACCTTATCCGCAGGCGCGCCGCTGAGCCGGAGACCTCCCGCGAAGGCCCCGCGTCCATCCATCACCTCGTGGCGAGCAAGGAAGCGAACCTCGACGCCCTCCTTTCCTACGACCGCTACCTCCGCCACGCTTTTCGGACCTATCTTTTTCCCGCATCGAAACGGTGGGAGGATTTCGGCTACACGCGGCTCGAAGAAAACGGTGAGCTGGCCGGGGCGCCATGGAGCCTGGTCGCGGACGCGAAGGCCGAGATGCCGTGGACGCTTACGCTCCGGCGGGAGGCGCGCCTGCGCCTCGACGGCGACGAGCAGGAATTCAAAGTTCTCAAGACCCTGACCACAAAAGTCACGGGAAAAGTGTGGCGAGTTGAGTGCCGGACCTCCCTTTCCATGAATGGTTCCGCTCGCGCCCCGCTCGCCTTGGGCCTCGAAATGGTCTTCAACTTGCTCGCCGGCGATGCGCCGGACCGATATTTCCAGGCCAACGAGACGCGTCACCGTCTGAACTTCAGAGGGGAAATCATTTCGCCAAATCTCGTTCTTGTTGACGAGTGGCAGCGCGTGCAAATCTCGCTGGGCGGCGACCCTCCTCCAGTCTGGTGGGTAGTTCCGATCGAGACCATTTCCCAGTCGGAAGCGGGATTCGAGCGCGTTTACCAGGGTTCGGCCATCCTGGCGGTGTGGAAGAGCGAAGAGGAGGCATCGACAAACGCCGTGTACGACCTGCAGGTCGCGGTATCCCCTTGGACCCGTTCGCACAGCCGGCGCTGAAGAATGAGGCGCTTGGCGCGACGCTTCCCGTTCCGACCTGCTCCTTGTTTTTGCGGGGCGCATTTGCTAGATTCAGCCTCGGAGGCGAGTGAAAGATATCCATGGCTATTAGCCAGGAACTGCTGGACATCTTGGTATGTCCCCTTTGCAAAGTCCCCGTCAAGCTCACGGCCGACGGCCAGGGGCTGAAATGTGGTCAGTGCCGGCGCGTTTACCCCATCAAAGAAGACATTCCCATCATGCTCGTGGACGAGGCCAAGATCGAATCAGAATAGCGCCGAACGCCCCCAGCGACCCAACATGACGCCGGCTTCGATTCTCCCCAGCCTCCCCTCCGGGGCCCGAATCCTGGTTATCCGTCTGAGATCGATCGGCGACGTCGTGCTCTTGACTCCGTCGCTCCGCCTGCTCAAGGAGTGGCGGCCGGATCTGCGCATCTCCGTGCTTGTTGAGTCTCGCTTCCGGGAACTGCTGGAAGAAAATCCGGACGTCGAAGAGATCCTCGAACCGGGGAGCCGTTCGGGGCTGGGAAAAATCTGGGCGCGGTTTCGAACCGTGACTGAAATTCGCCGCCGCAGGTTCTCTGTCTGCCTGAACTTGCACGGAGGCCCCACGAGCACCTTCT
>QHZM01000437.1 GCA_003224665.1 Acidobacteriota bacterium | reverse complement strand
GCGCCGGCCCGAGGGGATGGTAGAATATTTGGAATGGGCCGAGTGGAGGGCTCAGACTGAGTGTTATGGGGAATTTTTTCCAATACGCTTTAGGCAAGGTCATCGGAACGAAAAACGAGCGCGAGCTGAAGCGCCTGAGCGAGCGGGTCGCGGCGATCAACCAGCTCGAGCCGGAGATGCGAAAGCTGGCCGATTCGGACTTCGCGCCCCGCACGGAAAAATTCAAGCAGCGTCTCGCCGGCGGTGAGCCCCTCGAAGACATCCTCAATGAAGCTTTTGCGCTTTGCCGCGAGGCCGGCCGCCGCACGCTCAACATGCGCCACTTCGACGTCCAGTTGATCGGCGGCATGGTGCTGCACGAAGGCAAAATCGCGGAAATGAAGACGGGCGAGGGCAAAACGCTCGTGGCCACGTTGCCGGTGTACTTGAATGCCCTCGAGTGCAAGGGCGTGCACGTGGTGACGGTGAACGATTACCTCGCCAAACGCGACGCGGCGTGGATGGGGCCCATTTACCGGCTGCTGGGGTTGACCGTGGGAGTGATCGTTCACGACCTCGACGACCAGGAGCGGCACGCCGCCTACGAGTCGGACGTCACCTACGGGACCAACAACGAGTTCGGATTCGATTACCTGCGCGACAACATGAAATTCGACCTGGCGGACTGCGTCCAGCGCCCCCACCACTACGCCATCGTGGACGAAGTGGACTCGATCCTGATCGACGAAGCCCGCACTCCTCTGATCATCTCCGGCTCGTCCGAAGAATCGACGGACAAGTATTACCGCATCGACAAGATCATCCCGCAGCTTCAGTCAGGCACGGATTTTGAAGTGGACGAAAAGCACCGCCAGGCGAGCCTGACGGAAGCGGGCGTCGCCAAAGCGGAAAAGTCGCTGGGCCTCGAAAACCTGTACGACCCGGCCAACGTGGATTACATCCACCACGTTTACCAGGCGCTGAGGGCACACACTCTGTTCAAGCTCGACCGCGACTACGTGGTGAAAGAGGGCGAAGTGATCATCGTGGACGAGTTCACGGGTCGCTTGATGCCCGGCCGGCGCTGGAGCGACGGGCTCCACCAGGCGATTGAAGCCAAGGAAGGCGTTAAGATCGAGCGGGAGAACCAGACGCTCGCCACGATTACGTTCCAGAACTACTTCCGCATGTACAAAAAGCTGGCGGGCATGACCGGCACCGCCGAGACGGAAGCGGCCGAGTTCGAAAAAATCTACAACCTCGAAGTCGTCGTGGTCCCGACCAACCAGCTTCTGATCCGGCACGAGTACTCGGACGTCGTCTACCGGACTGAGCGGGAAAAGTTCAACGCGGTCATCGAGGAGATCAAGGAATTCCACCTGCGCGGCGAGCCGGTGCTGGTGGGAACGATTGCGATCGAGAAGTCCGAACGGCTGAGCGCCCAGCTCCGCAAGTCGAGCCTATTGCCCGCCCGCTTGCAGGAAATCGTGAAAGAGGCGGGCCTCGAGGGGCCGAGACTCGAAAAGTGGATGGCGCAACTGGCCGAGCGGCACAGCTCCGCACTCGATTGGTTGATCCGCGCGGGCATGACGGCCTCGACGGTCAAGAAACTCCTGGGCGAGAAACGCTACCAGTCGCTGCGCTCGAGCCCCAACGGAAACCGGTCGGAATTCATGCAGGCCATCTTGAAGCGCGCCCCTCAGGGGTACCCGTACGTCAACCCGGCTCCCCGCGACGAAGCCGTGGTCGGGCCGCTTGCGGAGCTCGCGGGCAGCGTCGAAGAGAAATACGTTCCCTTGATTGACTACCTCGTCGAAATCCGCTGCAGGCCCGAGCGCTTTCTCCAGGTGCTCAAAGAGCGCGAAGCCAGGCACAACATCCTGAACGCCAAACAGCACGAGCGCGAGGCGCAGATTGTGGCCCAGGCGGGCCGCATCGGGGCGGTGACGATTTCGACCAACATGGCCGGACGCGGGACGGACATCCTGCTGGGCGGCAACCCCGAATACATGGCCCGGGAGGAATTCCGCAAAGCTCCGGAGAAGCACCGCGAGCAGGGGATCGACCCCGAACCGCCGGAACGGCCGCCCGCCGACTCGTCCGAAGAGGTCTTCCAGGCTTACGTGGATGCGTACGCGCGGTGGCGCGAGAATTGGGAAAGCTTCGTGCGCCCGTTCCGTGCCGTCACCGACGCCGAACATGACCGCGTGGTGTCCCTGGGCGGGCTGCACATCCTGGGGACGGAGCGCCACGAAGCCCGCCGCATTGACAACCAGTTGCGCGGCCGCGCCGGCCGTCAAGGCGACCCCGGATCGTCGCGCTTCTACCTGTCGCTCGAAGACGACTTGCTCCGCATCTTCGCCGGCGAGCGGATTTCCAGGATCATGCACAAACTGGGGATGGAAGAAGGCGTCCCCATCGAGTCGAGGCTGATCACCAAGCG
>QHZM01000436.1 GCA_003224665.1 Acidobacteriota bacterium | reverse complement strand
TGCGGATGTACGCCTACGACTCAATGATCGAATTCTCAAGGCTCCGACGGACGGACTCCTACTTGACCTTCACTTCGCTGCCTTCGGACAGCCCTCCCGGGCCACTCCGCGACAGTCAAGGCCAGCAAATCCCCACGGGAATCACAGGAGCAGTCGGGCCGGCGATGTTGCTCTACCGGCAGACGACCCATGTTTCCTCGCGAGTTGACGTCCGGGCGGGCGCCGGTCTCGTGAAGTTTGGTCCGGGCGACCTCGTAGAGCTCCCTGGTCAGCCAAGTCCCGTCAGGAGCGCCGAAGAAAGACCTCTGGGCCTCGCCGGGCTCACGTTTGCGCCGATCAAGAAATTCAGCTTGGACTTGAACGCAGCCCGCTCGCCCGTCGGTTACACGCCCGTCTCCGTCAAATTCGGCGTGGTCGAGGACCGGCTCGAAGGGGGACTCAACTTTCTCCTGATTCCCCGGACCGAACTGCACCTGGCCTACTATTACTCCCATTATTCAACCAAGCAGTTTGACCAGTGCTTTGCGACCGACGGCGTAACGGCCGAGGGCAAGGCGTGCCACGATCAGGCGCACGGCGGTTCCGCGGTCTTCACCTGGAATTTGGTCCGGTCGAAGGGCTTCTCCTTCGACGTTGGTTATAATGGACTGGCTTATGGATTTGCGGGGCAGCGCCGCAAGGTCTTTCTGGGATTCTTCAACCCCAGCTTCTATCAGCTACACCTGCTGGCGCCGCGGTTCTACGGCAAACTGGGTTCTCGTTGGGGGTACGACATTTCCGGAGGCGCCGGCTTGCAGCAGACGTTGCAAGGCAGAGCGCTTACTCTGGCCTGGTCCGCCAGCCCCAGCCTGACTCTCAAGGCGAGCCAGCGCCTGACGCTCGGCATCGGATATACCCATTACAACACCGCTCAAGCGCTCGGGTCAGTGCGCGGCAACGCAGTCCGCTTGACCTCCGACTGGCGACTGTAAGGCCTCACAGAATCATCCCGCCCGGGCTCGCTTTCACGGACAATCAGTAAAGCGGCTCGAGTTGTCGACCGCAGCTCAATTCCGGAGTGTGCGCAGGAAAATATTCAATGCCTCCTTACAGCTCGTGATAGGATGCCCGCGAGATACTCCCAAAGGAGAAGGCTAAATGAGACGTGTCACATTTGTCGTCGCAACGTTGCTTTTTGCCGCAGGCATCGCTTATGGCCAAATGGGCGCCAAGGGCGCGAAGGCTGACCTGGTCAACGCTCAGGGCGAGAAAATGGGCACCGCCACGCTCACGCAGGCTGACTCGGGCGTAAATGTTGCCCTGGAAGTTTCCAAACTTTCGCCGGGACTGCACGGGTTCCATATCCACGCGGTTGGAAAATGCGACCCGCCGGATTTCAAAACAGCCGGAGGGCATTTCAACCCTCACGGGAAAAAGCACGGACTGAAAAACCCCGAAGGGGCGCACGCAGGGGATTTGCAAAATCTCAAAGTCGAGGCCGACGGGTCGGCCAAAGCCGTAGTGGTGGTGACTCAGGTCACCCTGGGCGAAGGGACGAATTCCCTGTTTCACCCCGAAGGGACCGCCATCGTCATTCACGCAAGTCCTGACGATGAGGTGACTGACCCCGCAGGAAACGCCGGCGCCCGTATCGCTTGCGGAGTGATAACGAAAGCGGAATGAATGGAAGAGGATGCGAAGGGCGCAAGGCCTTCGGCCGTTCCCCTGGCCCGAGCTGGGGGCCTGACGCGTCGTCCGCGAGCCCCGGGCCCGAGCGCGCCGCTCCCCGCTCCTTTAAGACCCGATCCCCTGCGCCATAAACCCGCCGTCCACGGCAATAACTTCTCCGGTCACGAAGCTGGCGCTGTCTGAGGCGAGGAATATCGCCACTCCCTTGATTTCCTCCAGGTTGCCAAAGCGCTTCATCGGCGTGTGCGCCATGATCGAAGCTTTTCGACCCGGCTCGTGGACGACGTTACGGTTCAGAGGAGTTTCGAAAACGCCGGGCGCCAAGGCGTTCACCGTAATGTTGTACTTCACCCACTCGGCGCCCAGGCAACGGGTCATCATCGCCACCGCGCCTTTACTCGCGCAATAAGCCGTGACCTCGTACAGGCTCAGAAAAGCCCCGATGGAGGCGATGTTGATGATCCGTCCGTACGCCTGCTCCTTCATCACCCGGCCTACCATCTGGCACGCGTACCACGTCCCGTTCAGGTTAATGTTCAGGACCCGGTTCCAGTCTTCGTCGGCGAATTCGAGCGAAGGGGCTCTCTTGGTGGTCCCGGCGGAGTTCACCAGAATGTCAATGCGACCCATCTCGGCGCGCATCCGGTCAATGACGCGCTGGATGTCCTCACGGTGAGTGACGTCGGCGGTCAACTCTATCGTCCGCCGGCCCAGGGCGCGGATTTCCCCCGCGGTCTTCTGCACTTCTTCAGCGCGCCGGCTCACCGGAACGACGTCGGCGCCGGCCTCGGCAAATCCGAGCGCAATGGATTTTCCAAGCCCGCTCGTCCCGCCAAAAACCAGAGCCCGCTTACCATCCAGACTCAATCCCTTGTAGTAGGCCATAAAAACAGTCCTCGCAAAGGTTTCGCTGATAGACCGCGGATGGTATCACTGAGAAAAAAAGAAAGGCAAGCCGGCGCAGGTGGATTACCCTCAAGCGCAGAGACGCCACCGGGCGGGTAATTTGAAGCGAAAGGAGTCCTTTCCGGAGTGGGGAAAGAACTTTTCGGCAGGTCGCTGGTGCAAAACCGAAAGTCAGAGGGCAAGCGGCCGCTGTCCCGGACGGTTTAGATCCACTCGAATGCGCCGCGTTTCCAGAGCCAGATATACCCGATCACGAGGATGCCCAGAAACACAAGCATCTCAACCAGCCCGAAGAGGCCCAAGACCTGGTACTGGACGGCCCAGGGGAAGAGGAAGATGGTCTCAACGTCAAAGATGACGAAGAGGATGGCGATAATGAAAAAGCGAACCGTGTAGCGGCCCCGCGAGTCGGACTCCGGCGTGATGCCGCATTCGTAGGGCATCAATTTTTCCTGGTTGGGAGGCGGAGTG
>QHZM01000435.1 GCA_003224665.1 Acidobacteriota bacterium | reverse complement strand
AGATCCTGACTCGCGCGGACGAATACCAGATGGTGTGCACGCCCAATCTGAACGGCGACTACCTTTCCGATGCGTGTGCGGCGCAGATCGGCGGGCTGGGCCTCGCTCCGGGCGGGAACATCGGCGACGAGCACGGAGTCTTCGAGGCCACCCACGGCACCGCTCCAAAATACGCCGACAAGGACATGGTGAACCCGGCCGCCGTGATCCGCTCAGGCGTCCTGATGTTCGAATTTATGGGATGGCCGGAAGTGGGCGACCTGATCGAAAGGGCACTTGCCGCCACGATCGGCCAGCGCCGGGTGACTTATGACCTGGAGCGCCTGATGACGATGGATGGAATTCCCAACGTTCAGAAGCTCGGCACGAGCGCGTTTGCCAGCGCCATTATTGAAAATATGGATAAGGTCAAAGCTCGAGCCGCATGAGACACCTTCAAGCCGGCGACCGGCGGAGCGTCGCGCTTTAGCCTCGCCCGGGAGTAAACAAGCGGTATCCCGGGTCTCTTCTCAGCCTCCATTTTTCGGGACAATTACCCCCTTGGATGGCCCGGAGGGTTCATGCGCAGAAAAGTGACGGTGGTCGGGTCAGGCAACGTCGGCGCCACAGTGGCCCACCGCCTGGCGGACAAGCAACTCGCCGATGTGGTCATGGTTGATATTCTGGAAGGCGTGCCGCAGGGCAAAGGGCTCGACCTGTTCCAGGCGGGACCCGTCGAGGGCTATGACGTCCGCATCAAAGGGACGAATGACTACGCCGACACTTCGAACTCCGACCTGGTCGTGATGACGGCGGGTTATCCGCGCAAGCCGGGGATGAGCCGCGATGACCTGCTGAAAGCCAACTTCGAGGTCGTCAAGAGCGCCATGGAGAAGGCGGTGAAATACTCCCCGGACTCAATCCTGATCATCGTGACGAATCCCCTGGACGCCATGGCGCAGGCGGCGTTCAGGGTGAGCGGGTTCTCCAAAAACCGCGTGATGGGTATGGCAGGCATTCTCGACACGGCGCGCTACCGGACGTTCATCGCCGAGGCTCTCAACGTCTCCGTCCAGAACGTCCAGGGGTTTGTCCTGGGCGGGCATGGAGACGCGATGGTGCCGGTGCCGCGCTATACGACCGTCGCGGGCATTCCGGTGTCGGAGCTGATGCCGAAACAGCAGCTCGATCAGATCATCGAACGCACCCGGAACGGCGGCGCGGAAATCGTCAACCTGCTGAAAGCCGGCAGCGCCTACTACGCGCCTTCGGCCGCGGTCGTGGAAATGATTGACGCGATCTTCAACGACCGGAAAAAAATTCTCCCTTGCGCCGCCTACCTCGAAGGCGAGTACGGGATCAACGGTCTCTTTGTCGGCGTCCCGGTCAAACTCGGAGCGCGCGGCATCGAGCAGATCATCGAGATTGAATTGACACCGGAAGAGCAAGCGGCGCTACAGAAGTCTGCCGCGGCCGTGCGCGAGCTGGCGGACATCATCAAGGTGTAACGGCACGGTCGCGCCCTCGACCGTCCCCGCCGGCGGCCCTGCCTATTTCACCTCAACGACGCTGACCTTTTTCATCACCACCGGCGTGCCGGGCTTGTCGTTTGAATCGCGAGGGGCGCGGCTGATGGCATCGGCCACGTCCTGCCCTTCGACAACGTCTCCGAAAATAGTGTGGTGCTGGTTGAGCCACGGGGTGGGGGCCACCGTGATAAAGAATTGCGCGCCGTTGGTGTTGGGGCCGGCGTTGGCCATGGCGAGCCGGCCGGGCTTATCGAATTTCAGGTCGGGGCTGAACTCGTCCTTGAACGAGTACCCGACGTTCCCCGTGCCTGTCCCGAGCTGGTCCCCGCCCTGGATCATGAATTCCGGGATGACCCGGTGGAAGGTCAGGCCGTCATAATACCGGTGGTGCGACCAAGTCTTCTTTTCGTCGTCGAGCCAGCGCTTCGTCCCGTTCGCCAGGCCGACGAAATTCTTCACGGTCTCCGGCGCCTTGTCGGGAAACAGACGGCAGACGACGCGCCCCATCGAAGTGTCGAAGACGACATACAGCCCGGGAGGCTGGTCGATCTTCACGGGTGGGGCGGAGGGCTTCACGGCTGCGGGCAGTTTCTTCTTCTCGGCCTGACCCCAGAGGGCTGCAAAGCCAAACAGGGCGCAAAGCGGGACCCAAAGCATTTCTTTCACGGCTGGCCTCCTTTTTCTGACTGAATTCGTCGCGCCACTTCTTCCACTTCTCGCATGACCCGCAGCATGTTCCCGCCCAGGATTTTGACCAGGTCTTCCTCGCGGTAGCCGCGACGGGCCAGCTCGCGGACGAGGTTGGGGAGCTTTGAGGCGTCTTCCATGCCGCGCGGGATGGAGTCAACGCCGTCGAAGTCGGAGCCGAGCCCGACGTGGTCCACGCCGGCGACTTTAACGGCGTGGTCGATGTGGTCCGCGATTCGCTCGAAGCCGGGAGTCGGGAGCTGGGCCTCGTACTTCTGGCGGATTTTCGTCTCCGCGCCGTAACTCAGCCGCTTGCCCTCCTGAGCAAGCTGCTTCCGCGCCGCCTCTACGTCGCTGTCCGCCTGTTTTGAGATGGCGTCGTGGGCGCGCGCGTAAACCGGGTCGAGAAACTTTGAGTAAAAATTGACGTTGATCACGCCGCCGTTCTTCGCCAGAGCGCGGATCATGTCGTCGGTCATGTTGCGGGGGACGGCGGAGAGGGCCCTGCAGGAGGAATGGGACGCAATCACCGGCGCCTTGCTTGCGGCCAGCGCGTCCTCGAACGTCCTATCCGAAACGTGGGAAATATCCACCATCATGCCCAGCCGGTTCATGCGCTGGACGACCTGCCGCCCGAAGTCCGTCAGGCCGTTCCAGCGCGGCTTGTCGTTGGACGAGTCCGCCCAGCTGGTGTTCCTCGTGTGGGTCAGGGTCATGTAGCGGATTCCGAGCTGGTAATAGATGTCGAG
>QHZM01000391.1 GCA_003224665.1 Acidobacteriota bacterium | reverse complement strand
ACCGAGTCCGTTCGAAGTCGGGACCATGACCGGCCCCACTAATATTGGATTCCCGTTTGTGTCATATTGCACATTTCCGTTCGCGTCCACGGCCACCTGGTTGATTTTAGCCCCCAGGTATTTACTAAAATCTCCACTGCGCATGTCAACAGGTGGAACCGCATAGCGCCCGTCAGGCGTAGTGCGCTCGAACACTCCGTCCCAGTTGGCGAAGAAGAAGAGTTTGTTCTTTTTTATAGGGCCGCCCAAATTGCCGCCCACATCATTGAGGATTTCTTTGGGTTTGCTCCTGGCGCGGGTTGGATCAAACACTCTCCATTTGCAGTTTTGATCGAAAGGCTCGCAGGAAGCAAGGTGCTGGTTATGGTGGTACCAAAAAGCGGTTCCGTGTAATTGGTTCGTACCTGATTTGGTGATTACGTCCATTGCCGCCGAGCCCGCCATCCCTTTCTCCGGGTCGTAGCTGTTCGTCGTGATTTTGACTTCCTGAATGCTCTCTATGGGCGCAACATAAAGGGCGGCGCCTCCGGGCTTCCACAGAAAGATGCTCTGCGCGCCATCAATGCGGGTCGAGTTGGATGCAGGACCCAAGCCGTTCATGGGGATCGCGATAGCCCGTTCCGGCGTGGAGCCGATAGACCCCGTATATCCCTGGTTAGCAGCAGCCCCAGGGGCCAGGAGCACGAGGTACTGGTAATTCCGATAGAACCCCGTAGGCAGGTTTTGCACCGCCACAGTACCAAGCTGGGTGCTGACATCGGATTTCTCAGTCTGAAGCACGGCCGCGCTCGCTTGAACTGTGACCTCCTGCGTGACCGCACCCACTTCCACAGACACATCCAGACGAACGACCGCGCCGATCCTAACCTCAATACCCGTCTGAGTCACCGGCTTGAATCCCTTTGCGCTCGCCGTAAGGTTATAAGCACCTTCCGGGAGGTTCGGGATACTATACGAACCTGCGGAGTCCGTGTCCGTCTCACGTTTCAGACCCGTCAGAGGATTGATGATGGTGACGTGTGCCCCTGGGACGGATGCACCAGTCTGGTCCGCGACCGTCCCCACGACCGACCCATACAGGACCTGGGCGTTCAACCGCTGAACACACAACCAGGCTGAGAGACCGGTGGCGAGGAGACAAGACAACAACAACGTCCTGCCCTTTGGACTCATGGTGAAACCCTCCTTATTCTTCCCAATGCCCGAGCGCTTGAAGAGAACACTGTCAAACAAAATGGCTACCGACGGTTTGACCGCTCTGGTATCAAAATTTGATATTCGTGTCAAGTTTTTTTATTATCGGCGTCAAATTGAGGGACTAATCTCAGGTGAGGTTCCATCTAGTTGATATTCGCCAATTACATCTCTACGATTGAATTTAGGACTGCTTCGCACAGTTCACTCAAAATCGAATGGCTCCGTCCTCGCGCATAGGTCCAGGAACTCTGGCATTTGCAGCATAGCGCAATCGCGCGGCGCGCGTGTAACCTTCTCAAAGAGCGAAGGTTATTCGTGCCCGAAGGCGTGGAGGAGGAACACTTTTTTAGAGTGGGAAGTGCGGAAGCCAGTGGAAAGCCCGCCGCGAGCCTGCCATGACCAACTCCGCCTGGCTCAAGAGGCTGCCCGACTCTGCCAACCTCAGGCCTTCCCGGTCTAATTGGGGGTTCTCTTTCCTTCTAGCATTCGCAGATCGCGGTCAATGCTGTCGAGTAAGTTTGACTGGTGCTGCGCTGCGGCTTTCTCTCGCGCCATGCGAATATACCGCAACCCATTCTCCCGGCCCCCGGCGCGCACGTAGGCTGCGCCCACGGCGTAGAGATATGCTGGCGCGCTTTCCTGATCCTCCGTGCTGAGGCTTTTCAACAGCTCCGGGATTCCCTCGTCATAATTTTCCTGGTTCACCAAGATGCGCCCCAGGTTAAAGTGGGCCTGAGGAAAGTTGGGCCGGTTTTCAATAGCCCTCCGAAACTCCTCGGTCGCCTCCGCCAATTTACCCTGCCGCTGCAGCAGGTCCCCAAGATTGTTCTGGGCTTCGGCGTGGGATGGGGAAATCTCCAGAACCTTCCGGAAGGCCTCCTCGGCCTCTTGGTACTTGCCTTGGGTCTCCAGCAGAACGCCGTAGTTGTAATGGTTCTCGTAGGAGTTGGGATCGAGCAGTACCGCCACCCGGTAATGCTCTTCTGCCTTCTTGAACTGGCCCACGCGCCCATAAATCGAAATCAAGTTCAAGTGTGCCCTGATCAACTGCGGATCGATTTTGAGCGCTTTCTCGTGCTCCGCCGCGGCCTGCTCCAATTTTCCTTGACGGTCGAATTCAATCCCCAGTCCGATCAAGTTGGCAGGGCTGGTGTAAAGCTCGTTGAGTTCGGCCTGCAGACGATCTCCCGCACCCGGAATGTCATACTTGTTTTTCTCGTAAAGGGCGAACTCTTCCCGTGCCTCCTCTGCTTTGCGGAGGCGCTGGTAGGCAAGCGCCAACGCGAAATGGGCCGCTCCGAAGTAGGGAAATAACTTGCAGGCCGCGCGGA
>QHZM01000390.1 GCA_003224665.1 Acidobacteriota bacterium | reverse complement strand
TTGGTCGAGGGCCAGGGGAATAACTTTTTGCCTTCACCCACCGCCGAACAGAAAGAACTTCTCCTCCAGAGGCAGAAAAAGCTGCGCGCCATCCAGGACCTTGGCTTCGAGCTTTACCCGCGCCAGTATGACCTCACCCACACGGTCCCGCAAATCCTCGCGGATTATTCGCGCTCCTCAGCCGAAGAGCTGAGCGCCAAGAAGATTTCCGTCCACGTCCCGGGCAGGGTGATGACCGTCCGTCCCCACGGGAAAGCCGGTTTTGCCCACTTAATGGGCGCGGGTCAGAGGCTTCAAATCTACGTGCGGGTGGACGCCGTCGGCGAACGCGATTGGGAACTCTTCAAGCTGCTCGACCTCGGCGACCTGGTCGGCGTTGAGGGGTACCTGTTTCGGACCAAGACCGGCGAGCTCACCGTCCACGCGGACCGCCTGAAGTTTTTGGCCAAGGCGCTCTTGCCGCTGCCTGAAAAATGGCACGGTTTGACGGACGTCGAGATTCGCTACCGGCAGCGGTACCTCGACTTGATCGTGAACACGGGAGTTCGGCAAGTCTTCGAAAAGCGCAGCCGCTTGATTCGGGCCCTGAGGGAATTCCTGGAGGCCGAGGGTTATCTCGAGGTCGAGACCCCGATGATGCAACCGCTCGCGGGCGGCGCCATGGCCCGGCCGTTCGTGACCCACCACAATGCTTTAGACCTCGACCTTTATCTGCGCGTCGCTCCGGAACTTTACCTGAAGCGGCTGATCGCCGGCGGCCTGGACCGCGTGTTTGAAATCAACCGGAACTTTCGCAACGAGGGGATCTCAACCCAGCACAACCCCGAATTTACGATGCTGGAGTTCTACCAGGCCTACGCAAACTATCAAGACATGATGGCGCTCACGGAACGCGTGATGCGCCACGTGGCCCGCGCCGTCGTAGGTTCAGAGGAGTTTGAGTACTGCGGGCAGCGGATCTCGTTTGCGCGCTTTGAGCGTCTTACCATGAAGGATGCCATCGTCCACTTCTGGCCTCAGACGGCGAAGCGCAGACCGAGGCTCGATGACCTGGCTGACCCCAAGGCTGCCCCGGACTGGGTTGAGGCCTACAACGAGTGGTTGGCGGCCGCATCCTCGGCGAGCGATCAGGAACCGATATCTTTGCCCAAAGGGACCGCGCCGGGGATGGCTCTCCAGGAACTTTTTGAGAAGGTTTGCGAACGGCAATTGATCCAGCCGACGTTCGTCCTTGATTATCCCCTCGAAGTCTCACCGCTCGCCAAACAGAAGCCGGACGACCCCAACTACGTCGAACGGTTTGAGCTCTACGTCGGCGGCATGGAAATCGCCAACGCGTTCAGCGAGCTGAATGACCCTGCTGAACAGCGAGACCGGTTCGAATACCAGCAACTGCTGCGAGAGAAAGGCGACCTGTCGGCCCATGCCATCGACGAAGAC
>QHZM01000389.1 GCA_003224665.1 Acidobacteriota bacterium | reverse complement strand
AAGCCGCTGTTCTTGACCTGAAGCGGCCGGAGCCCCTCTATGACGCGTCGAGCACGGTCTGCTTGTCCCATGCGGAGGTATGCCAGTGCGACTCCCAGGGTTCCTTCTGACCAGACAAGAGGGAAATCTCGCCATTCCTTGCGCGGGTTTTCAGGGAAATAATACCTACCCACCTCCGGATCTTTGTAGATGGGAAAGTCAGAGTAAGGGCGATAGCCTCTGGCTTCGCCGTCGCGGGCGGCGTATGTTCCCTCAATCGCTCGAAGAGCCTCGCTGGCCTTCTCCGGCTCCTGCGCAGCCAACAGGAAGAGAGTTCCCCAGGAAGCGCAATCCAATGCTTTCGTGGAATCGGCGCTCCCATCGACTTTGAAACCCCCGTTGAACTGACCCAGGGCGCTGTTCCACGTGGCTCTTAGCAGCCCGCGCCGAATACGGTCGGCGGCTTGGCCCCAGCGATTCTCACCCGTGAGCTTCGCCAACTGGCGCAGGAAAAACCACGCACTGATATTATTTTCGGTGCTGATCTCAAGGGCAGGTTCGTCCAAATACTGCTCGATCACCTGGTTCGTATCTTGCCGGTAGGAAAGATTGATGACGCCGTATCCGACGCGCAGCAGGCCGTCACGGGCGTCGCCTTGTTGGTTGACTTGCAAGGAGAGCAGATAATTTGCCAGCCGCCGCGCCGTTTCCAAGAAGAAAGCGCGTTCACGCTCCCACCCGCGGTTTCCGACACAAAGCGATGGGTGGGCTAAGTAATACGTGAGGGCGTAGCCCGCCCAACCGACCGCGCCTGCACGGACGATAGCTCCCTCGTGGTCGGCTTCGCCGGGCCAATCGTTGGCAGTGTTATAGCCAAACCATAGGCTGCCGTTGGATCGTACCTGGCGAGCCAACGCGTGCAACGTGAAGGCTGCGCCGTCTCTGTCACCTCGAACAAGGAAGGATAATGCCGCGATTGCGTCATCGTAGGTCGCCGAGCGGTGGAACCCACGCGGGAAGCGCTGGGGTGGAATGTCGTAACTGACTAAAAGTCCCCGACGCGAAGGATCGGGGTCCTGGACCATGCGGTTCGGAGTGATCTGCCCTCTTTGCCAGGCCTCGACGGCTGATGCCCAGCCGCGGAGGGTTTTTTCTGCCTCCTGCGCGACCAGTGGTCCACTGACCACCAGGATGAGCTGAGCCAGCAGCAAGAAGGTAATCGAAAAGTGGAAACCCACGACTCTAACGCAAACTATATCATTACGAGGGGAAAAGAGCACCGAATTGTTCCCGCTCGAAATTCGGGCCTCAGGCTTTGGCTTGCGGGCTCTTCCCTCGGAAGGTGCCCGATAATGCCCTGTGGCACCCTTGCGACCGATTGTTTCGACTTGATCGTTGCCAGTCTCGGCGACGGAGTGTCTGATTTTGGTGTCGTCTATGAACTTATTTTGGCGGTGGCTAATCTATTCGTAAGCTGAGGCAGTCATAGTTCGCACCTCGTGACTTTCCGCGCGATTCAAGAAGTCTTGCGATTGAAGAACTGAAAAGCACAAAGAACCACGGCCGTGGCTCTTTCCGTGAGGTGGTAGCGAGGCAAGTCCCGACGCCGGACCCAGCGGGCGTCAAGGACGTCGGAAGCGGGCGCCAGCTTGCCGCCCTTGAGCCGGCACGCGTAGTCCACGATTACATAATGGTAGCGGATTTTTCTCCCATCCCGGATGATACGGTCGAAGACACTCAGGACTTGCAGCGGCTCGACATCAAGCCCGGTCTCTTCTTTGAGTTCGCGCCGGGCCGCGGCGGCGAGTTCTTCGCCCAGCTCGAGCGTGCCGCCAGGGATGGACCATTCTCCCTTGAGCGGCTCGCCGCCCCGGCGGACCAGAAGGACGCGCTCTCCCTTGATCACCACGCCGCCCACCCCCACGATGGGACGGTCGGGGTATTCCCGCTTCATGGCTGGGTGTCCTGCTGGTTCGCCACTCGCGCTACAACTTCGTAAAGCATTTTCACCCCCCGCCGGATCTGGTCGGCGGGCACGCGCTCATTTGCCGCGTGCTCCGTGGAGTCCAGCTCGGGTGTGATTTCAACCGGGATGAATCCGTAGGAGAAAATTCCGAGCGGCCGGTACATCTGGCTCTCCGTGTAGCCGCTATTGAGCGCCGGGACGACGAGCGCTCGCGGGTTGTGCTGGTGGACGACCTGCTCAATCGTCCGGTAAAGGAGCGTATTGGTGGGCGAAGAGTTCGGCGCGCGATAGCGGCTGATCGGTTCGATCGCGATCCGATCATCGGCGACCACCGCGCGGAGCTGAGCGAGGAAAGCTTGAGGGTCTTCTCCCGGCAAAAGCCGGACGTCCAGCTCACAACTCGAAGTATCAGGGATGACGTTCGTCTGCTCGCTCCCCTTCAGCACGGTCAATGAAACCGTGTCGCGGATCAGGTAATTGTAGTCCTCGTCCCCGGCAAGCGCCCTGGCGAACGCAGGGTCTTTGAGAGCCGCGCGGATGTCGCGGAGTTTCGACGCCATGGGCTCCTTCTCGATGGCCGCGATCCGGTGGAAGTATTCTCTCCGCCACTCCGATGTTGTACACCGTCCCCTTCACCGGATAGACCAGGTTCGTGCCGCCCTCGGTGATCAGGTATTCGGCTCCGCGAACGAGGTCAGGGCGATTCTTGAGGACCCAGGCGCTACCCGCGTCGCCCACCTCCTCATCGGCGGTGGCGAGGAAAACAAGGTCGCGCTTCAGCGGCAGGCGCTCCCTCGCGGCGATGAGCATCACCATCGCCTGCAGCAGGCCCTCGTCCTTCATATCCAGAGCCCCGCGGCCGTACACCTCCCCGTTCAGGATTTGTCCGGAAAACGGAGGCGCTTTCCAGTTCCGGGGCTCCGCCCTGACCACGTCCATGTGATTGAGCAGCACGAGCGGCCTGAGCGTTCCGTCACCTTTAAGCACGGCGTAGAGGTTCGCCCGCGCCGGAGCGTAGGTGAAAACCGTGTTGGGGATTCCGTAAGAATCGAACAGTTTGTGGAAGAATTCCGCCGCCGCCTGTTCGTTTCCCGGCGGATTTGAAGTGTCGATGCGGAGATACTTCTGGAGCAGTCTGACGGCTTGGTCCTGATAGGAGTCCCATCGGATGGCGCGGAGATGCATTTCGAGGCGTGTCTCGTCAGAAGCGCGAATCGAAATGCAGGCAAGCAGTGTGGTCGCGAGGAGCGCGCGTCGCTTCACTCATCCCTCGAGTTCTTGAGTTGGCTCATCGAAAGACCGACGCCGCGCGCCTGCGGGCTTGACCGGGGCAGGCGAAAGTCCGAGTTAATATACCAGATAGCCGACCCTACTCAAGCCCTGTCCCGCCACGATAGTGGGTCTGTTTGGGAATGCGCCGCTGACGTGTCCCTTGGCTTCCGGCCGGTCCCTTCCTGGGCGTTTATTGGGCTGTGGTATCGCGACCAACACCTACCGGCCCTGCCAAGTTATTTCCCAGATCGGGACTTCAGGGGAGTTAGGGGGGTTGCGCTTCTACAAGTACGGCGTTTGCACTTCCGATTGAGTCATAGCGTTTATCAGGCGCAATCCTGCGAATCAGAGTGTGGGCAGATTCCTGAGCACTAGGCGACCTATGAGGAGTGATATAAAGAAACGAGATCAGACCTTTCCAAACGGGCCAGGTGAATCATTACTGGTGCGAGGGAATTTAGCAACCGCGATTCGCCCGACGGGTCCCTGTGCCGAAAGCCTGTCGGATCCTGATCCGATAGGTGATTGTGTTTCAGTTGGCGCAGCTGGACGAGGGTGGTGTGCCCAGAGCACAGATTTGCTAGCTAGCAAGAGGTTGTCCAGGCAGAATTGAGGGTGTTGACATTGCGAATGTTTACGCGGGGTTGCCCCATCGAACAGGTCCAGCGGCTGTCCGATAATTGGTCTGTTGACCAGTTGTCTCAGTAGCCAAGGATATTAGAATGGACTAATTTATCGCGCAGTGGTCACACGATGAGATTCCCGTCAGGCCCCCGTGGGCGGCGTCATGTTGCTGTTGAGCGAAGTCACAGTAGGTGATGAGGGAATCCTATGATCGAGTTTCTCAAGCATCTCTTTGATTCAGATTTCATGGGCCACGGCTACTGCTACCTTTGGAAGCCTGAGATCGTGTGGCTCCACGTTGTATCGGACGTTTTGATCACGCTTGCGTATTATTCAATTCCCGTCACACTTGTCTATTTCGTTCGTAAACGACGCGACTTGCCCTTTAATTGGATGTTTCTGATGTTTGGAGCATTCATTCTCGGGTGTGGGACGACGCACCTGATGGAAGTGTGGACTCTCTGGCACGGAACGTACCGCCTTTCGGGGGCCATCAAGCTGATTACGGCTGCGCTCTCCGTGGGTACGGCAGTGGCGTTGGTGCCGTTAATTCCTCGGGCGCTAGCTCTCCCAAGTCCACACGAGCTTGAAAAACTCAACGAAGGGTTGCAGGCAGAAATCGCCAAGCGCAGGCGGGTGGAGGAGGAAATCAGAAGGCTCAATGAAAACCTGGAGCGCCGCGTCATCGAACGTACTGCACAACTTGCCGCTGTCAACAAAGAACTGCAAACCGGAATCACTGAGCGCAAGAGGGCGGAGGAGGGACTGCGGGAGAGCGAAGCCCGCAAAGCAGCTATCCTTGAGTCAGCACTTGATTGCATTATCAGCATCAATCACCTAGGGGAAATTATCGAGTTTAACGCGGCAGCGGAGAAGACTTTCGGCTATCCTCGCGCCAAAGTATTAGGCAGGGAACTCTCCGAGACGATTATTCCCCCTTCCTTGCGTGATCAGCATCGCCGCGGGCTGGCGCACTATTTGGCCACAGGCGAAGGGCCCGTGCTAGGCAAACGGATCGAAATGCCTGCCATGCACGCCGACGACACCGAGTTTCCCGTCGAGCTAGCCATAAGCCGCGTTGGCTTAGAGGGCCCCCCGATCTTTACGGCCTACCTCCGCGACATCACCGACCGCAAGCGGGCGGAGGGAGAGATCCGCAAGCTGAACGAAGATCTGGAACGACGCGTCACCGAACGCACCGTAGAACTTGAAGCCGCCAACAAGGAGCTGGAAGCGTTCACCTATTCCGTCGCCCACGACCTCCGGGCCCCCATGCGCCACATTGACGGATTTTCCAACATTCTCCTGCAAGAATTTGGCGCTCAGTTGGACTCAGACGCCCAGCGCTACATGCAGCGCATTCAGGAGGGAGTGCATGCGAAACATGGGTCGCCTGGTGGATGATTTGCTGAACCTGGCGCGGACGGGGCGCAAAGAACTGGCGGTTGAATTGACGGGATTGAAATCGCTGGTCGAAGAAGTTCTGAAGGATCTAAAGGCGGAATCGGAAGGACGGCAGATCGAATGGCAAATCGACCCATTACCCTTTGTAGAGTGCGACCCGGGCTTGATGAGGCAGGTGTTTTCCAATCTTCTGCTGAATGCCATCAAATTCACCCGCCCCCGGGAGCGCGCCTTTATCCAGGTGGGGCAAAGGGCAATGAATGGCCAGACGGTGATCTTCGTCCGTGACAATGGTGTCGGCTTTAGCATGAAGTATGCCGATAAGCTATTCGGCATCTTTCAGAGGCTCCACCGCCTAGAAGATTTTGAAGGCACGGGAGTTGGACTGGCCACCGTCCAGCGCATTCTCCGCAAGCACGGGGGACACATCTGGGCGGAGGCTGAAATAGACAAGGGCGCCACTTTCTATTTCACGGTAGAAGGGCAAGCAAAGTGTCCGACCGAAGATCACACGACAACAAGAGCTGCCGCATGTCAACGAACGAGATAGAAATCCTCCTGGTTGAGGATAACCCGGCGGACCTGGATTTAGCTTTGTACGCACTCCGCCATAATAACCTGGTTAACCAGATTCAGGTGGCGCGCGATAAGAGTGATGGTCAAACCAAAACCATTCCCGTGGTTATTCTGACTTCTTCGAAAGAGGAAAAAGATCTTGTGCAAAGCTATCAATTAGGAGTTAACAGCTTCATCCAGAAGCCGGTGGATTTCGACCAGTTCCGGCAAATCATCAAGGAACTACAGCTCTATTGGCTGGTGGTCAACCAGCCACCGCCCGCTCGAAGGAGTTCCGCTTGACAGACACAATGGCCAAAATCCTTCCAGAAAAGACTATTGGCCGGCCGCAGCTTCTGCGGGTTCTGATCGTTGAGGATCGACTGGCCGACGCGGAGCTTGTTACGCATGCATTGAGGAAGGGCGGCTTCGAAGTATGCGCCGACGTCGTTCAGGCCCCCTACGAGTTTTCCGAACGCCTCGCCTCGAAATCCTATGACATTGTGTTGGCCGACTATCGATTGCCCAACTGGAACGGAATGGACGCGCTTGTGATCCTGCAAGGGCTGAGAAAAGACATCCCTTTCATCCTGATGAGCGGCTCGCTGGGCGATGAGATCGCAGTGGAATGCATCAAGAAAGGAGCAACGGATTACGTTCTTAAAGATCGGCTGGCCCGCCTACCCTCGGCGATTCGCAGGGCCCTGGAGGATAGATGGTTGCGCAAGGAGCAAGCCCGGGTGGGGGCGGCCCTTTCCCAGTTGGCCCAGATTGTGGAGTCTTCGGATGACGCGATCGTTGGCGCCACCCTGGAAGGCACCATTCTCAACTGGAACTCGGGCGCTGAGAGGCTCTATGACTACTCCGCGCAGGAGGTCAAGGGTCGTTCTATCTCTATTTTGGCCTCGCTCGACCACCCCGATGAGATTCTGCGGAGTCTCGAAATGATCAAGCGCGGAGAAGTTCTCAAACATTATGAAACCGAGCAAACAAGGAAAGATGGAGAGCAAGTTCATGTTTCGCTAACCATCTCTCCGGTTAAGGATGCAGTTGGAAATATTGTGGGTGTGTCAACCATTGCCCGCGACATCGGAGAGCGCAAGCGCCTTGAGGCGCGATTGGTACACCAAGCGAACCACGATCCTCTCACCGATCTTTTCAACCGCCGCCATTTCATCGAGGAGGTGGAGCGTCATCTAGCGCATGTACGGCGTTACGGTACCGGCGGAGCGCTACTTTTCCTGGATCTGGACCGCTTCAAGGACATCAACGATAGTCTCAGCCACCTAATAGGGGATGAAGTGCTTGTCACGCTAGCCGGGCTACTGCAACAAGGTCTGAGGGAGACGGACACGGTTGCCCGCCTAGGCGGCGACGAATTCGCCATACTCCTGCCGCACACCGATGCGTATGAGGCCCGCTCCGTCGCGCAGCATCTCCTGGACGCAGTGCGACGGCACGCCGTGGTGGCCTGCGGCCGACGTTTCGGCATCACCGCCAGCATAGGCATCGTTGTGTTCCCCCAGCATGGCACCACAGCGGACGAATTGTTAGCACGCGCCGATCTCGCCCTCTACAAGGCCAAAGAGAACGGCCGGAACCGTCTTGTCATCTTTACGTTGGACGGGGATTGGCAAGCGAAGACTGAGTCCAGGCTCGTCTGGCAAAAGCGCATCCGTGAGGCCTTGGAGAAGAATCTTTTCTATCTGGATGCCCAACCCGTCATGCATCTTCGCAGCAACCAGATCTGCCAATATGAATTGTTGCTACGTCTTGATGGGGATAAAGGCGAGATCGTTCTGCCGGCCGCGTTTCTCGAAATTGGCGAACGTTTTGGCTTGATCCATGAAATCGATCGCTGGGTGATGCGACAAGCCATCCAGCTCATCGCGCAGCACCGTCGGGCGGGGCGCGCGCTGTGCCTAGAAGTCAACCTTTCTGGCAAGGCTTTTGCAGACAGCGAATTGCTGCCGATGATTGAGCGCGAATTGGCTTCAACCGCAATCAGCCCGGCAAGCTTGGTATTGGAGGTCACCGAAACCGCCGCCATTGCAAACATCCCTCAGGCTCAGAAATTCGTAGGTACCCTGAAAGAGCTAGGCTGCAAGTTTGCGCTTGATGATTTCGGTGCGGGATTCTCCTCGTTTTATCACCTCAAGCACTTGGCTGTGGAATACCTGAAGATCGATGGAAGCTTTATTCGTAACCTCGCGCGCGACTCGATGGATCAGCATTTGGTCAAGGCCATGGTGGGAGTGGCAAGTAGTCTGGGAATAGAGACCATCGCTGAATTTGTTGAAGACGAAGACACCATGCAACTTTTGCGGGAATACGGGGTAGGTTACGCCCAAGGTTACCATATCGGCCGACCCTGTCCGCTGCCGACCTAGCAAGCGCAGCTCAGTCGTCTCCGTGGATTGGTTCGAGTCACATTAGACCTAATCCGCGCCTGCACTACCAATACCAAGTGTGTTTCAACCATATCTTTTGGTCCAGCCGCGCATAAGCTGACCGAACCACGGGATTTTCGCCCGTGCCGAAACACGTCATAAACCTATTCCATACATCGGAAAATCTGAATCTGGAATAGCGTCGGCGATGAGCCTGCACTGCGGCCGCCGAATAACTCTCGAGATCCCCCGGGAAGTCGGCTCCCCGGAAACGACGATGGCGGAAGCGGAAGGTTCTGCAGGGCGAAGGTGGTAGGTCATGGGAAGTCGCATCCTCGGACTCCCGAGGTCAAGGCGACCTCCCACCTGCTGCCAACCACGCTCCAGCCGGCAAGCGGCAATAGAGAATCGCCTTTAACCTACTGAACATAAACAGTTTACAAGGCTCGACGAAACGTTTCCGCGACGACTCCGGCTGATTAGTGTCCGGCAATCTCCTTGCCTTTCCGCACGCATCAACTTTATAGTCAATTGATCGAGCAAGAGCAGCAAAAGCCACTGAGAGATCCCCTTTGACCAAGTCCACCGGCCCACGGATTTTCGTCACCCTGGCGGCTCCGAACCTCAGTGTTATGGAGGCTCAGGCGAGCTACGTGAGCGGCTCGCCAATCGGGTACGAGCTGCGGCTGGACTTCCTCCAGGACCCTACCGACCTTGACTCAAAGCTCCGCCAGATGCTCATGCGCCTCCATTTTCCCCAGACGATTGCGACGTGTCGGCGCTCCAAGGCGGGGGGCTTATTTCGAGGCTCGGTCAAAGAACAGGCCGCCATCCTGGGCGGGGCCGTGCGCGCCGGCTGCCAGTGGGTGGATGTCGAGATGGAATCAGTGGTGGCCGCGGGCCCCAGCCTGCTTCAGCAGTTCCGCCCCGCGAAGGTCATCGTCTCCTATCACAATTACACCCAAATGCCCGACCTGCGAGCAATCTACCGCCGCCTGGCGCGGCTGCCGGCGCGAGTGGTGAAGATTGCCTCTCAAGCCCGCCTGCTCACGGATAACCTGCGCATTCACCGGCTGCTTCGCAGCTTTAGAAGTCGCAGCCCGAAGCTCGTGGCCCTGGCGCTCGGGAGTTCGGGGATCCCTTCGCGCCTGCTGGCGCTTCAATGGGGTTGTCCGTTTACTTACGCATCGGTCGGAAACCACCTGGGCGTGGCGCCGGGCCAGCTCCCCTCGGATATCATGCGGTCGGTCTATCACGTCGATCACCTTGACCACCGGACTCAATATTACGGGATCGTAGGTTCGCGAGCCTCGACCTCGCTCTCGCCCGCGATGCAAAACGCGGCGTTCCAGGCCAAGCACGTGAACGGCGTCTATTTGCCCTGCGAGACGACTCGTCTTGCCGACTTCCTCTCTTTCGCCCGGAAACTCGGCTTTCTCGGGTTCAGCGTCACCATGCCGTACAAGCGCGCCATCTTGCGCGAGCTTGACTGGGTGGAGCCGCTCGCCGCGCGGATTGGCGCGTGCAACACCGTCGCCGTCCAGCACGGCAAATGGATGGGATGGAATACGGACGCCGCCGCCGTCGTGGAAGTGCTCACCAAGCGCCTTCGCTTGGCTGGCAGCCGCATCCTGGTGCTTGGCGCGGGCGGGGCGGCGCGCGCCGCGGCCTATGCCTTGCGCGCCGAGGGCGCCCTTGTTTTTATCGCCGCCCGGCGCGAGGCGGCAGCGCGACGTCTGGCTCGCGGCATCTCCGCGCAGGTGGTCCCCTGGGGAAGCGCCGACGGGCTGGAGGTGGACGCCGTCATCAATGCCACGCCCGTCGGCATGGCTCCGCACGCCGACGCCATGCCCATCGACCTGGCCAGGCTGCGGACGCGCGTCGTCTTCGAGATGGTGTACTACCCGCCGCAAACACGTTTTCTCGCGGAGGCCCGAAGCCGGGGAATGACGACCATCTCCGGCCTTGAAATGCTCGTCGCCCAGGGCGGGCGGCAATTTGAAATCTGGACGGGCCAGGCGGCCCCTCGCGCCCTGATGGAGCAGGCGATTCGGCAAGCCCTGAATCACCCGGCCAGCTTGTGACGGAGACTCGCCGAGCTTGAAAGCCGAGAAGCGGAGGATTTGCTCCGCGGCACGTC
>QHZM01000388.1 GCA_003224665.1 Acidobacteriota bacterium | reverse complement strand
CATCGAGATCAGAGGGCAACAGGCTGGCGATGCTCGGCGGGTTCTGGAAGCAGACCCTGGTGGCGGCACTGCCGGCCAGCATGGCGGCGCGATCAAAGGCGCACGCTTGCGCTCCCAAGAAGCTAAATGTCCCCCCAAACGGGGCGAACGTGTTCGCCGTGTAGTAGTAGGCGTCCGGCCAGACTCCGAATTTGGGATAGTCGGGGAGCTGAGCTCCGAAATCAAATACGTAGCGGTTATAACTGCCGGTGGCATCCGAGGTGGTGGAGACGGCGATGCATTGCTGGTTGCTGGTGAAGTTACCGTTGAACTGCAATTGGCTCACGAGCCATCGGCCGGCCAACTTATCGTAGAGCACGACGGGATCACCACCGTTGCCGGCTTCACACGTCCCGCCAAAACCCTTCCAGACAGTGTTAATGGTCTCCGGGCCCAGCAGCACGGCGCCGGTGCTCTTGTCATAGACGGCCAACGTGACGTTGACGATCTGCACGAATTGCGTTGCTCCGACCGCGCCGTTGGTGTCGGGGGGGACAAAAGCGAAGCCGAGCAGATTGCGATTGTCGTTCGCGCTCTGGCCGTCAAAATTCAGGACCGTGCTCACGACCGAGAGCGGAGCCGTAGGTTGGTGAGCGACCGGGTCAAATTGAGAGTTGGTGAGTGCCGGCCCGGTTGGGTGCGCCACGAGTGTCTGCCGATCCGAAGCGGTATTCGGTTGGGCCGATGGAGCGAGATCCCGCAGCGGAGGTGAAAGGTCGTGCTTGAGCTCCTGGACCACGAGCGGGTTGGCTGCGACGGCGTGAGCCGGGGTCACAAACGTCCCTGACAGCGTGAGACACACCACAAGCAGAATCGTGGACGAGAAAATTGCCATTCTCATTGGACCTCCCTCTCCTCGGACCTCCTTGCGGCGAATGGATATCTTACTCGCGCAATCTGGCAAGCGCAATGAGACTAAACCCCAAGGTTTCCGCGCAGGAAACTCGTCTGCGACGGAACCCCGGCTTCCGGCGCCCTGACCCATCTGACAGCCAGAAGGGGATATTCTCGTCATCAATCGGGTGCCGCAACTTCCTTTTGGATGAGGAGCCCTGTCCGAGCCGTCTATCAGCCCTTTCCGCAGGCCGCTGACACTAAACGGGAGGGGAAAGCGGCTGTAATCGTTATCACTTTCAAGTGCACATGGTCCGGTATATAGTCGTTATAAAGCCAGAAAGTGAAATCGGAATGTCCGCCCAACCGATGGTTGACAAAATATCCGCAAGATCAGCAATTCTAGTTATAAGTATGCTGCTAGCCGTGGCGACCGCCGGCGGCGGCCAATCAGCTTCCGACGTTAAAGGAAAGAATGATTACTCCAAGGAACCGTTCATCATCGAGAAGTCGGTGATGCGGATCCGGTTCGAAAACGATGGCACCTGGACGCGTGACACGGAAGCCGCGGTCCGGATGCAGTCGGAAGCCGGCGTCCAGCACTACGGGCTGCTGGCGTTCGGATACAGCAGCACGAACGACAAGATTGACATTAGCTACGTGCGAGTACGCAAAGCCGATGGCGCCGTCATCATCACTCCGCCCGAAAACTTCCAGGACGTCGCCGCAGAAGTAACCCGCCAGGCACCCATGTACAGCGACTACCGCGAGAGACATGTGGCGGTGAAGGGTCTTGGCGTCGGCGACACGCTCGAGTATCAGCTCCGCTACCAGGTCAACAAGCCGCTGGTCCCGGGTCAATTCTGGACCGAGTACAACTTCACGCGATCTGACATTATTCTCGACGAAGAACTCGCGATCAGTGTCCCTAAGGGCCGTGAGTTGAAACTCAAGAGTCCGGAGGTCACGCCGGTGGTTACCGAAAACGGTGACCGCCGCGTTTATTCCTGGAAGACATCAAACCTGGAGCGCCCGCCGGAGGAAGAGCTCAAGGAGAAGAGCAATGAGACTCCGCCAGCCTCGATCCAGCTCAGTACTTTCAAGAGCTGGGACGAAGTGGCGCGCTGGTGGGGGGCGCTCGAAGAAGAGCAGGTGCAGCCTACCGCGGAGATCCGCGCCAAGGCGACGGAACTAACGCAGTGCGCCAAGTCCGACGCGGAGAAGCTGCACGCCATTTACAACTACGTTGCCACCCACTTCCGCTACGTCAGCTTGTCATTCGGAATCGGCCGCTACCAGCCGCATCCCGCCGGCGACGTGCTCAGGAACGAGTACGGCGACTGCAAGGACAAGCACACCCTGCTCCAGTCGCTGTTGCGGGCCAGCGGGATTGACGCCTACCCGGCGCTGATCAACTCCAGCCGCAAGGTCGATGCGGACGTCGCGTCCCCCGCCCAGTTCGATCACGTCATCAGCGTGGTGCCGCAAGGCAAGAACCTGGTGTGGCTCGACACCACGACGGAAGTATCGCCGTTCGGTTTTCTCCTGGCGAACCAGCGCGACAAGCAGGCGCTCGTGATCACCTCCGGCAAGGCGGCAAGTCCCGGCGCCGCGCTGATGGCGAGCGTGCTGGGACAATCGCCGCTGGTTAAGACCCCGGCGGACCCACCGTTCAAGTCCGACGTCACTTTCGAGATCGACGCCAAGCTCGACGATAAAGGTACTCTCACCGGTAAAATCCAGCGCAGTATGCGCGGCGACGCCGAGGTGATCTTGCGCGCCGCCTTCCGCCAAGTACCGCAGACACAATGGAAGGACCTGGTGCAACAGATCTCCTACGGATCGGGCTTCGCCGGCGACGTGGGCGAGATCGTGGTCAGCACTCCCGAGGACACCGACAAGCCGTTTCAGTTGTCCTACAGCTACACGCGGCAGAAGTATCCCGACTGGGCCAACTAGCGGATCACGCCGCCATCGCCCCTGCAGGCGATTGCGGAGCTGAAGGAAGACAAGGCGGCCTCGGCGGATCCA
>QHZM01000387.1 GCA_003224665.1 Acidobacteriota bacterium | reverse complement strand
GGCCCATCTACCGCATTGAAGGTGAGGCGCAGAGGCGGGCCGAGGGTATTTACGACAAGATGCGCAATCTCGGAGCGCATGAAATCGTCATCGAGCACCCGAACCACAGCTTGCCGCTCTCGCGCCAGGCCGACCAGGAAGTGGCTCAGGTCCTGCGAGCCTATGTGAGCAGGGTGGCAGACCTCAAAAAGGACCGGCGGTTTCCCTATGTGACCTTGTTTCGCAATCAGGGTTCAGCCGCAGGGCAGGACTTTGACCACCCCCACACGCAAATCACCGCCACGCCGTTTATCCCGAGGCGAATCGGCTACGAATTGCGGTCTTCCAAGCGATACTTTGAAATGAAAGAGCGCTGCCTGGTCTGTGACATCGTCAGGCAGGAGCTGACCGAACAGAAGAGGGTGGTGGAATGGGACGACCAGTTCCTGGCTTTTTGCCCGTTCGCCTCACGTGTTCCCTATGAGATTTGGGTCCTGCCGGTCAATCACCATTGCGCGTTTGAGGAAGACCTGACGAGCTGGGACCGCCAGGTCCGCTGCGCACGGATGCTGAAGTCCATCCTTTGTCGGCTGGAATCATTGGCGCCTTCCTACCATCTCGTCCTGCACACGTCACCCAACTTCGAGGCAAATTACGAGGAATTCGGAAACTGGCAGACGGTCACCGAAGACTCCCACTGGCATTTTGAAATCCTGCCTGTCATCGTATCCAAATCGAAGTCTTACGTGCTGAAGGAAGTCTATTACAACGCGCTCATGCCGGAAGTGGCTGCTGAAGAGCTGCGCAAGGCGGGAACGAGTGTCGAAGCCAGGCAGTCAGGAGTCAGCGCGAGGCCCTAAGCCTTAGCCTTCCTTTGACGGCGGGGACGGACGGGCGCCGGAGAGCGCCGTTTATTCGACCGCCCTCGAAGGTCGGTCGCCTCTTCCATGACCGACTTCAAGTTCTGAAGATAAAACCTCCACGCCTCAATCGCCTTGTCGAGCGACCCGCTCGAAGTAAAACCGCTGTGGGTGAGTTCGACGACGGTTTCAGAGCTTTGGGGGATCAACCTGAACCGGACGTTCGTCTCGTAGGGTTCGTCCGGAGGCCGCCAGGTAAAAGCCAGGGTGCTCCCCCGGACGAAATCGGTCACGACCCCGCTCCATAAGCCTGCTGTCTCCTTCCAACGAAAGTGATACCTCCCGCCGATCTGGGGCTCGAAGACGGCCTGATCGGGAAACCACAAGCTCAACTTTGTTGCGTCAGAAAGGTATTCGAAAATATGCGCGGCATCACTTTCGATCTTGATTTGTAACGTGGCAGACCTGGTCACGTCAAAGCGCAGCGCGTTTGATGGAAGTCAGCACCACTCCCCACCCTGGCCGGGTTCGACGGGGCTCCGGTTGGCCCGCCGCCCCCGCCGCAAACTCCCCTCATGCCGGAAGAACCGGCGTCCCCCCAAAGCGCGAGTGTGAATTCTAATGGACGGCGCGAAGGGACGCAATTCGCCGGAGCATCTTCGCGCGTGTCGCGAGCCGAGTCCACGGGAGCCTTCATCCCGCCGTAATTTGGGGAGCAAGAGAAGTCCCTTCGTCGATCCGGCCAGACAGGTAGCCCCTGGGGGAGGCCCGGTCGAATGACCGGCTGCCCAAGCTCCTCATTCCCCTTTCCGCTCAAGTTTGCTGCCGGGATTGCCGAACTATGACTAGGGAGTGTCCGCGGGTCATCGCGCTCGCGAGCCTGGGCGTGCTTCAGGCGGACCACCGCGGCGAATACGGCCAGTCTCTCCAACGCGCCCATGACCGAGGACGAACTCAAGATCCGGTCCAATCAACAAGCCCTGCTGGTTGAAGTGAACCTGGCACTGGCAGCGGCCAGCGATGAGGAGGCAGTCCTTGGTCAAATCCTCACTCGTCTGCGGGAAAGGTCGGGCCTGGCGCGAGCCGCAATTTATCTCTTCCGTCCCGATGAGCGAACGCTCCGTTGTGTTGCGGAAAGCGGCGAGCCGGCCGTGGACGTCCGCCGCGCCTGGGCGCTCGACGGGCCGGGCTTGCTGGCAAGAGTCGCACGCGAGCGCGAAGCCATTTATGTGCTCGACACCCTCCCGGGTAAGCAGAGCGCCCCTGAGAACCCAGTAGCCAGGTCGGAGTATGCTCTCCCGCTCTTGAGGGGCGGAAGTTTGCTCGGTGTATTGTACACCGCTTCCAACCAGCCGGACTCATTCCGGGCGGCTACGCGCAAGCTGGTGGATTTCATTGCCGTGCAGACCGCGCTGGCACTCGAGCGAAGCGAACTCGACCGGCAGGTCAAGGTTTCAGGCGAGCGTTTTCGTTCGGTATTCGAGCAGGAATATTTCGGCGTGGCGCTTTGCAGCCTCGAAGGAGGATTTTTCGCGGTCAACGCCGCTTTTGCCCACCTTCTGGGCCACGAGCCGGATGAACTTCGCGACAAACTTTACGCGGACCTCGTTCACCCCGAGGACCGCGAGCGCGCTCGGGAATGCTCGAAGTCCTTGCGCCTCGGGGCGCGAGACCACGTGACCCTCACGCACCGTTTCATCCGCAAGACCGGAGAGACGCTTTGGTGTACCGCGGTCTTTTCGATGATCCGAGATGTGACGGGTCGTCCGGCGTACATGCTCGCCATGGTCGAGAACACCTCCGACCGGAAAGAGGCTGAAGAGGAACGCGCCCTTCTGCGCGAGCAACTCTCACAAGCTCAGAAAATGGAGGCCGTCGGATCGCTTGCGGGCGGGCTGGCCCACGACCTCAACAATCTGCTGGGCGTCATTATGGGGTTTGCTTCTCTGGCGCGGCTCCGTATGACCCCGGAAGACCCGATCCGGGAGCCCATGATCGCCGCATCCGCATTGCGACGCGATTTGCCACCGAGTTGCCTTCGGTCGAAGCCGACGCCCATGAGCTTGACCATGCGATTTTGAACCTCTGCATCAACGCGCGCGACGCGATGCCCGAGGGAGGCACGCTGACCCTTGGGGCCTCGGTGGTCAACCTGGGACCCCAGGACCCGCTGCGCCCTCCGGAATGCTCGCCGGGGGAATACGTCCGGGTCGCCGTCGAAGACACCGGCCTGGGCATGGAGCCCGAGGTGAAGGCGCACCTCTTCGAGCCGTTTTTCACCACCAAAGAGCCGGGCCGGGGCTCTGGATTAGGGCTCGCGATGGTTTACAGAATTGTGACGAACCACAAAGGGTTTGTGCACGCGGAAAGCGAGGTCGTCCGAGGGTCGAAATTATCTCTTTACCTGCCGGCAGTCCACCCCCCGCCGCAGCCTTTCACCCAGAAACTCCCCGCCGAAGTGCAGGAGGGGAGCGGAACGGTCCTTGTCGTAGACGACGAACCGATGGTCCTGGCCTTCGCGGAACGGGGCCTGGAAAAGCTGGGGTACAGGGTGTTGACGGCGGAAACCGGCAGACGGGCCTGCGAAATTTATGCGTCCCGGGCGCAAGACATCGATTGCGTCCTGTTGGACATGGTCATGCCGGAGATCAGCGGCTTCGAGACCTACCGGAAACTTCGCGAAATCAATCCCCAGGTTAAAGTCATCCTTTCGTCGGGCTACAGCGTTGAGGGCGTCGCGCGCAATGCCCTCGAGATGGGTGCCGCCGATTTTATCGGTAAACCCTACACTCTCGAAACGCTTTCCCGGGTGCTGAAGAGGGCTCATCCCGCATAGGGTGCCAGGGGCGTTTGATTTCGCTCTGCCGCGAGTCACGGGCGCGAGCAGGCGCGTTCCTTTTGTCCCGTTCGAGGGGGTTTGACATCCGTGAGAATCCTGATAGCCGACGACGACGCCGTCTCCCGGCGCGTGCTCGAGGCGACACTCCAAAAATTGGGCTACGTAACGGTGGTAACCGGCAACGGCGCCGAGGCCTGGACACTTCTTCAGGACGAGGAGGCCCCCCGGCTGGCGATCCTGGACTGGATGATGCCGGGGTTGGACGGACTCGAAGTCTGCCGAAGGGCGCGCGCGGCCCCCCGCACTCCTCCTCCCTACATCATCCTCCTGACGACCCGCGACAGCCGGGCCGACGTCGTTGCGGGACTCGATGCCGGGGCTGACGATTACATGGCAAAACCCTTTGACCGCGAAGAACTGCGGGCTCGCGTCGGCGTGGGCGTGAGGATGGTGGAGCTCCAGCAGAGTCTCGCAGACCGGCTGCGAGATTTGGAAGACGCGCTGGCCCGGGTCAAGCAACTGCAGGGGTTGCTTCCCATTTGCTCTTATTGCAAGAAGATCCGGGACGACCGCAATTACTGGAACCAGGTCGAAACCTACATCTCCGCGCACTCGGAGGCGCAATTCAGTCACGGGATTTGTCCCGATTGTTTCGAGAAATTTGTAAGACCGCAGCTCGACGAAGCCGGCGAAGACGGCGCGACCGAAAAGTGATGACGGCCGAACAGTCGAAAGCCCGGCGCGCGGCCCCGTCCGCAGGGGGCTGTTCCTGCGTGTCTGCCCTGCTCCTCTTCCTGATTACAGCCCCCGTGGGAACTTTTCGTGCAGGACTCAAGCGGGGGCAACTCTGGGGGCACGCCTGTGGTGGACGTTAGCCTCCGCACGGCGCAGCTCGAAGAACTGAAGGTCACACCGCGCCTGACTTCGCTTCGAGCCGGAACCCGCGTCGAGCTGACCGGGATTTGCACCGTGCGAGTGGACAAAAACCGCCTCCCCCAGTCTTTTCAGTTGTTGCTTCGCTCTCCGGAGGACGTCGTCTTACTCGAACGCCGCCCGTGGTGGACCCTGAAGCATGCCCTCTGGGCATTTGGGCTGCTCGGGGTCATCATCCTTGCCGCCATCGCCTGGGGTGAAGTGTTGAGGCGGCAGGTCAATGAGCAGACGGAAGTCATCCGTGAATGGCTGCGGCGGGAAGCTCAAGTGAAGGAGCAATATCGCGAACTCTTCGAGAACGCCAACGACGTAGTCTTCACTTGCGGCCTCCGCGGGCGCTTTACGTCGTTGAATAAAGCGGGGGAAAGGATTACGGGCTACACTCGGGGCGAGGCCCTCGGGATGAACATCGAGGAAATCCTGGCGCCGGAATACGCAGCCTCGATCCGCGAGATGATGGCGCAGAAACTCGGCCCTGAGGGGCAGAGGACCTTCGAAGTGGAGATCCTGGCCAAGGATGGTCAGAGAGTGCCGGTCGAGATCAATACCCGGTTGATCTACTCGGAGGGACTACCGGTGGGCGTTCAAGCCATCGCCCGCGACATGACCGAGCGCAAGCGGGCGGAGGAGCAGTTGCAGCAGGCGAAGGAGGCCGCCGAGGCCGCCAGTCGCGCCAAAAGCGACTTCGTCGCCAACATGAGCCACGAGATTCGCACCCCCCTCAACGCCATCATCGGGATGACGGAACTGGCCCTCGACACCGATCTCACAGCCGAACAGCGGGAGTCCCTTGAGGCCGTGAAGACTTCCTCGGAATCGCTGTTGACGGTAATCAACGACATCCTAGATTTTTCGAAGATCGAGGCTGGGAAATTCGGCTTCGACCGTATCGTGTTCAACCTGCGCGACAGCCTGGGAGAGACCATGAAGTCGCTGGCGCTGCGGGCGCATCAAAAAGGCCTGGAATTGCTCTACCGCGTTGACCCTCGTGCGCCGGAACACCTGGAGGGCGACCCCACCCGTCTTCGGCAAGTCATCGCCAACCTGGTCGGAAACGCCATCAAGTTCACCGAGCGGGGCGAGGTGGTCCTGAAAGTCGAGACCGAGTCCCAAACGGAGAACGACGCGCTCCTCCATTTCGCCGTGACGGACACGGGAATCGGCATTCCGCGTGAGAAACAGCAGATTATTTTTGAGGCCTTCGCTCAGGCTGATGGAACGACCACGCGCCAGTTCGGCGGAACGGGACTGGGGCTGACGATCTCTTCGCAACTCGTGGAAATGATGGGAGGACACATCTGGGTGGAGAGCGACCCCGGCCAGGGCAGCACCTTCAGCTTCACGGCACGCTTCGCCCTGCCCAAGGAGCTCGTCAAAGGGTTCGTCCCCCAGGAGCCCGTCCGGCTACAGGACAGGCCGGTGCTTGTGGTTGACGATAACGCAACCAGCCGGCGCATCCTGGAGGAAATGCTGGCTAACTGGCGAATGAAGCCGGCAATGGCAGATGGCGGGTGGACAGCCTTGGCCGCGATGCAGAGGGCCAGGGACGCCGGGAAGCCCTACCCCCTGGTCCTGCTGGATGCTCAGATGCCGGACATGGACGGGTTCGCGCTGGCGGAACGCATCAAGAAAGACGCCACGCTGGCGGGGGCAACGGTTATGTTGCTGACCTCCGCGGGCCAGCGAGGAGATGCGGCCCGCTGCCGCGAGCTTGGGATTGTTGCCTATCTTATGAAGCCTGTCCGGCAACCAGAACTGCTCAACGCCATCCTCCTGGCCTTAGGCCAGGTCTCGCAGAGGCCCAAACGAACTCCTCTGATAACTCGCCACACATTACGGGAGGCACGGCGGAAGCTTCGCATCTTGCTGGCCGAGGACAACCTGGTCAACCGCCAGTTGGCGGTAAGGATGCTCGAAAAGCGCGGGCATGTGGTCTTGGTCGCCGGGAACGGCAGGGAAGCTCTCGAGACCTTGAAAGATCAAGCGATCGATCTGGTCTTGATGGACGTGCAGATGCCGGAACTGAACGGGCTTGAGACCTCCGCGGCTATCCGCAAGGGGGAGAAAGGCACCGGCCGTCATCTGCCGATCATCGCCATGACCGCGCACGCCATGAAGGGCGACCGGGAGCGATGTTTGGCCGCCGGCATGGATGGTTATGTTTCAAAGCCGGTCAAAGCCGAGGAGCTCTTCAAGATGATCGAGGAAATTGTCGCCACTGCCGCCGGGGCCGTCGCCGTCGCCGGTGGCGGGCCACCTCCGGATGGCGTCCTGGACGGAGACTTGGCGCTTGCCCGCTTGGATGGGGACCGTCAACTGCTGAAGGAACTCGTCAAGTTATTCCAGGGGGAGTGGCCCCGGATGCGGGACGAAATCTGGCAGGCAATTGCGGAGCGGAACCTTAAGGCGCTGGCCCGTGCGGCTCACACGCTGAAAGGGTCGGTCGGGAACTTCGCTGCCCCGGCTGCCTTCGACGCGGCGCTGAAGCTCGAACTGATGGCCCATGAAGGTGACCTGACTCAGTCCGAAGAAG
>QHZM01000386.1 GCA_003224665.1 Acidobacteriota bacterium | reverse complement strand
CTCACAAAAAACGTCCGACAGCGAGAGTCCGGACCGAGGTCACTAATCCTGCAGGCTTGAAGTCTGCATTTCTTGTGCGCGTCAACCACATCGCTGGACTCTCAGAACTCCAGTTTCCGATAAGCCCATGCATTACTTCCGAGTGCGTCAACCGTCCGTGACCTCTGTCGCCGCATAAAGTTCAGTAAACATATGGCGACCACTCATTACTGATGCGCGATCCGGCAACGGTCGGGTGCGCTTCGAGGTGTCGAGAAGCCGCATATTTTCTTCAGCGCGCTGAACAGGCGGCGAGGCATCTGCGAGAGGCTGAGTATCAGCTCACGTTCTTACGTAACCCCGCTGCCGAAAGAATGCGGGGGTTACCCGCAGGCCATCCCCGGGGCTTCCTTTAACGCACTGGATGAGGCCTGCCAGGCTTGTTATTAGTCCCCAATACGCCCGCGCAGCACGACGATCGAGGCCTTGGGAATCTGGTAGAGCGCTTCGGCGCCGCCGCTGACCGTCGATTTTGAAGGCGGCCCATCGGGGTCCGCCCAGCCGCTTGTTCCTTCGGGATGCCACTGGTATTCGGCGTCTCCAAAAGTGATTCGGTCCACGCGGCAGGTGAAAAATCGATCACGTCTCGTCTCCGGGTCCGCGAAGACCACTTTCACCGAGTGTTCGTTGTCGTGATCCTTGTTGACGAGCATGACGGACCATTGCCCGTCCGGCCGCTCGACGGCATAGGCCGTGATCAGCAGGTTTCCGGACGCGTCCTTCACATCGCTCGAAACCCGGTAGAGCCGGTGGGGCGCATCGACCGGCTTCACCCACTCCTTGGTAACCACCTGCGTGGCAATATACTGCGGCGGATACGTCTTGACATGATAATTGTGGTCCATGATGACGAATCCGCGCGGCCGGCCCGCCACCGGCATGTAGTGGAAATAGAATGTGCCGCTGGCTCCTTCGGTCATCATCGAGCCGACGTAGTCGGCCAGCCACAGGCCGCTCATGACGTCCGGGCGCTCGCCTCCTCCCGTCATGTTTCCCTCGGTCATGAAAAAGGGCAGATTCGGTGGGAGACCATTGTCTTTCCAGACTTGAACGATGTGGCTGACAAGCTCCGGCTCCTGATACAGATCGTTCCAGGAGAGGCTGGCCCGCTTGTCCATGAGCGGATAGTGTTCGAATGAGAAGAACGTGAAGTCGTTCAATCGTCCGTGCGCCCTGAGGTAATCGAGGAACCGTCCCAGCCAGGAAACTTTCCCTGCCGCGTCCGGCCAGACCTCGACGTCTTCAATCGTCCCCTCGAAAGCTGGCCCTCCGAGTTTCGCCTCCGGTACCAGCCGATGAATGGCCGTGGCAAATTGCAGATACAGGGCGCCGTAGTCCTCGGGAAGCATGTGCTGCCCATCAGCCTCTTCTCCCATTTCGATCCAGGAGATCGGATAATGCCGCTTGTCAAGATAAGCGATCTCGGCCGCGGCATCCTCCGGCGTGGAATAGAGCATCGCAATCGGCACCATCGTCGGCAGCCCGCGTGTGACTCCGCTGGCAAAAAAGAAATCGAATCCGACCTGGTCTCCCCTTGATTCGTCCAAATTGGCCGCCGCGTGCCAGGGGTCTACCGAGGAAGGCCAGGTGATAGTTTGCTGGCGGCTCGGCACATGCTTCACGACGTCCGTGAACTGGCCGTCGGCCGCGAGAGACCCGACGTAAAGTTCGTTGATGGCGTAGCCCACGCAGTTGCGCTTATCGTCCGAACCGTGCGTGTCGCAAGTGTTGGAGGACTCCGTCATCCAGATGCGGAGGTATTTCACCGGAACCATCCAGGACACCAGCTTCAGCGTGACGGTGCCACCCTTGCCATCCGCGATGGTGCCCTGCGGGAAGGTTTGCCAGGTGCCCTTGGTGGTCCCATCGTAGAAGGGCTCCGCATTGCCCGTCCAAAATTGCACCGCGTAGCGTCGCGCGTAAGGGTCAGCCCACGCAATCCGAATGGCGTTGATATCCAGTTTGCTGCCCAGGTCGATCATCACCCACTGCGGGTGCAGTGAGTCGTCCTCGCCGGTGAAGTTATGGGTCAGATACGGATTGCTTTTCCAGTACGATTTCGAATCGCCATCCGTCAGCCGGGACCAGCCATTTCCGTCGCCTTGGCTGAACCCACGATGCGGAAGAGGGTAAGCCCACGAGTGGCGAATCATCTGTGCGGGCTCGGCGCTACCCGTAAAATAGCCCTCCTGCTTTTCCGGATTGCTCCAGGTGCCGCGCGCGTTCCAGTGCCACGCCTCGACCATCAGTTCGGTATTCTGACGATAGGTCACGGCCTGCCATCCCGCGCCCAGGATTTCCTTGAGGACCGGGTCGGTTAGCAATTTGTCCGGAGTCCCGGTTCGCAGGCGATCGATCGCCGCACCCAAAGCGCGGAAGGGACTGAATGTGTTCACCACGTGGGATGGTGCGGCGTCTACTACAATCTTCTGGGCCATTGCGGCGCCCGCCATCCAGAGGAATGCACCTACACCGAGAAAGATTCCAGCAATGCCCCTCTTCAAATCCGACAACATGATGACCTCCACACAAGCCGGGGGGCTTGGAACCCGCAAATCGGACTCTGAATAATAATCCTTGTAGTCTGCCTAAATGGAACTCCCAATATTCAGCGAAGTTAGTCCTAGTACATGGAGCATTCTACGGCTACACCGATTCCCGAGTTGTTACTGCTTTGGGCGGTAAATGGAGGATAACGCCCCGAAACATGCTGCAGTTGATCTGCACCGCAGTTGCTCACTGACGCGCCACAAGCGATGGCACCTTGACGGACGAGACTTGCACCCGCCCAGGAAAGTTCATGTCACGATGGTTAGTACCGATAGGAACTTCGTGTGGAACGTTACCCGATGTGATACCGAGTGC
>QHZM01000443.1 GCA_003224665.1 Acidobacteriota bacterium | reverse complement strand
TGCCGTCCACATCCTCCACGATCATCCCCTCGCCCCTCTGGGCGACCAGCGGATATTCGCGGGGGTACGACGGAGAAATATACTGACGGTCGAGCGCCAGGACTTTCTGCGCTTCGAGGCCGGGCAACCGTGTCTTGATTAAAGGAAACCTTTTGTCCATTGGGTCTCTCCGAGGAACTTTTTGTAAAACGCTCGACGTGCGAGCTGGGGATCTCAGGGAGGGCGGGGCTCCGGAGGCCTAGTCTCCGCCAAAAAGGTTGGGACGGGCCATCAAGGGAAGAATGCGCGGCGGGATGAATCGAGACATTTTTACTTCCGTTTCCACCGGACACCGGACTTGGTGTCTTCCAGAATGACGCCGGCCTCCAGCAGCTCCTTGCGGATCAGGTCTGCGCGAGCAAAGTCCCCCCGGCGCCTCGCGGTCTCACGCTCGGAGATCCGTCGCTGGATTTCTTTTTCCGGGAGAGACTCGGCCATCAGGGATGCTCTGTGGCCGTCACCTGTCCCAGCCGCCGGCCCATCGGCCTGTGGCCTGGCGGAAGAATGAGACAGAGCGGCCTCCAGTTCCTGGACGAATCCGAACTGCCGGAGCCTGGCGTAGTCGTTGTCGTCGAGCACGGCGAATATCCTGTCCCAGCGCTCGAGCAAGTCGAGGAAAACTGGCCGGTCGCCATCATGGAATTCGCCACGGTCCATCGCCGTGTTGGCCTCGCGCACCAGCGAGAAGACCGCCCCCAGGGCCTCAGCCGTATTTAGATTGTCGTCCAAAGCCTCCTCGAAGGTCTGCCGTGCCTTGACAGCGGCCTTTTGCAGCTCGTTGGTTTCGCCGGGAGGAAATTTCTCCATCGTGAGGCGGAAGCGAAAGTTTCGAAGCCTGTCGAGTGACTGCTGGGCCTGGTGTATCCCATCGAAGGTGAAATTGAGCGGCCTGCGGAAGGGGACCGAAGCCAGGAGGTAGCGGATCGCCGTCGGCTTGAAGCCTTTCGCGATGAGGTCGCGCAAAGTGAAAAAGTTCCCGAGCGACTTCGACATTTTTTCGCCGTTGACGATCAGATGCTCGGAGTGGAGCCAGGTGTGGACAAACGGCTTCCCGGTGGCGGCCTCGCTTTGGGCAATCTCGTTTTCGTGATGCGGGAAAACGAGGTCGCTTCCGCCCGAGTGGATATCGAACGTCGGGCCGAGGTACTTCATCGACATCACCGAGCACTCGATGTGCCACCCGGGCCGCCCGGGACCCAGTGGGGTATTCCAGAAAGGTTCGCCCTCCTTGGCAGCCTTCCAGAGGACGAAGTCGCGCGCATCCGCCTTGTCGTAATTGTCGGAGTCCACGCGCGCCCCCGGACGGATGCCGGAGAAATCGATTTTGGAAAGTTTCCCGTATTCCTTGAACTTCTCGACACGATAATAGACCGACCCCTCCGCCCGGTAAGCGTAGCCCTTGTCGATCAGAGTCTGGATGAGAGCCGCCATATCGTCGATGTGGTCGGTGGCACGGGCGATTACTTCCGGGGTCTCGAGGCACAGGAGCTGGCGGTCCACATGAAACGCCTCAATATACTTTGCCGTGTAATCGCGAAGTTCCAGCCCCGCCGCGCGCGCGTTCCGGATGGTCCGGTCGTCCACGTCCGTCACGTTCATCACGTGCCGGACTTCAAAACCCCGGTACTTGAAGACACGACGGAGGATGTCCTGAAAGACGAACGTCCTGTAATTGCCGATGTGCGCGTAGTCATAGACAGTCGGGCCGCAAGTGTACATACGGACCTGGTTCCTTTCGAGCGGCCTGAATTCTTCCAGTCGTCCGGAAAGCGTGTTGTAAAGACGAAGAGACATCAGCGTTGCTGCGCGGGACGGGCCCTAAGCTTTTGATTTTAGGGGCGCAACGCAGGCCAAGTCAAGAAATCCAAAACTTAGGTAGCGAGTGAGTTTGACTCAAATCGAGGCGCGATCACTTTCCGATATCGCCGTTCGGGGGAGCCAGTACGCCATCTGGGGCGTTGAAGATCCTCAGCCCTTGTCCGGGCTTCCGACTTCACGACCAAGTGACCGCCAACGTCAGCAAGGTAGCGCAGACTTCGTGTTCTTTGAAGTCTGCGGCTTTCTCTGAGGACGATCCGCAGAGTTTCAGCAAATCGAAACTCTGCGCTGCCTCGCTACGCCCGGAATCGCCTTGGAAGTCGGCAACAGGCCCCATCAGGTAGCCACGGCATGATCCTTATGCCGTGGGTTCGTAAGATGTGAAAAGCCCACGGCACATACACCGTGCCGTGGCTACCCGCTATCGTCGGGATGCGCGTTCATCCGAAGTTGAGACGTTTAGCGGGCGTCTGAGCCCGCTGCCGAAATCCCGCTTTTGCCGAAGCCCCGAGCGAAGGCGAGGGGGAAGCCGAGGGATCAGCGAAGTACCGGGCGGATAGAACAACACTACGCGACTAGGGAGGACCGATCTGCCAAATCCGAGGCAAATCTTATCGTTTCCGACGCTTGCACTGCCACCTGCCACCGAGTAATTGAAAGGTGAGTTAACGGCTCGTTACGCGGGCCGCAACGGAGATGGTTACGGGGGAAAGCCGTTCTTGGCGATTCTCCGGTGGCTAGCGATTGCGTTTCAGCCGTGGCGGCAAATTGTTGGGCCACCCGCCGTCGGCTGTAAACGCTGTTAGCTCTCGGCTTTAACAACTAACGTGCTCGCACAAAGATCATGCAGCGCTTGTTTGCGACGCGTCGCTGCAACCATGATGAAGCCGATATACAGAAGAACCGCCGAAATGAACTTCGACCAGTAACGTGCGTTGGCCCGGCCAAAAGTAATTCGATTGCCGTTGACGTCCGTGACGATAATGCCGACTAGCTTCTTACCAAGAGTCACCTGCCACTTCGAAGA
>QHZM01000199.1 GCA_003224665.1 Acidobacteriota bacterium | reverse complement strand
TACCTGGAGAATCACGTGCTCTTCCCGCGCGCCCTGGAGATGGAGGAGGCGGCAGGGCGCGCGAAAGGGGCGCCCGGCAGAGGTTGACAACCGCCGCCAGGGCGAGACACTCACCTGCTCGAGACGGATTCGAAGGGTCGCCGACTTCCGGCATCGCCCGCGAACTTCGAGCGGCAGGGCGGTCGGACACGGCCTGAGGGCTGGCGGGCGGCCCTGGGTCTTTCCTTTTTGCCTTCACCTGTTCAGCGTCCACCTCATCCCAATATCATCCGATCGCAACGAACCCGTTTGAGCCGCAAAGCTCGAGGGGTTGTTCCTACCCGCTGATCCGCAAACCAGAAGCTGTCGCTGTGGCTTGGGGCCGCTCCCGGAGCAGCGAGTGGAAGGCAGGTACTTCATGTCCGTCCGCAACTTTGGTATACCCTTGCTGCTGCACGGTTGAAAGTCAGCCAACGGGTCTGTGTCCTGAGCATGAGAGTCCATTTCCTGCAGCACGTCCCCTTCGAAGGGTTAGGGAGTATCGAGCCGTGGATCCGTGCGAACAAATACCGGTTATCCGCAACACGCTTTTACGATAGGCACCCGCTGCCGAACCTCGATGAGATAGATTGGTTGATCGCAATGGGGGGCCCGATGGGTGTCTATGATGACCGGATTCACCCCTGGCTCAGCGAAGAAAAGCGATTCATCGAAGAGGCGATTAAAAAGGAAAAGACCATTCTCGGAGTCTGCTTGGGTGCCCAACTTCTGGCGGACGTCCTGGGAGCTCGGATTTTCCGAAATCGCTACAAGGAAATCGGTTGGTTCCCGGTCGAGAAGAGCCGCGAATCTTGCCGGTCGCTCATCTTCAGTGACCTCCCCGACAAATTCGAAGCTTTCCACTGGCACGGGGACACCTTCAGCCTGCCGAAGGGAGCGATTCGGGTTGCCAGCAGTGCAGCAAGCCTCAATCAGGGGTTCGTCTATGAAGGACGTGTGATCGCCCTGCAGTTTCATTTAGAGACCACAAAGGAAAGTGCCGAACTCCTGCTCAACAACTGCACCCATGAACTCAGCGAAGGTCCTTATGTCCAAAGCCCTGGGGAGATCTTGTCACCCGAGGCGCGATTTGCAGCACTTAACGAAAAAATGCGCGGACTGCTGACTCAACTCTCGCGCCTTAGTCCGCATAATCCTTGAGTGCCATCCGTGGCTTGTGTGCTCCGCTCATTCGTCTCGATGACCCTTTTCTTCGGAGTCTCATTCATTATTTCCTTATTTCTTTTATGGACGGATGAATGGCGGTGGGAAGCCGCCGGCTCGGGTGACCGACGAAGAAATGAAAGAGCTGGTGGCCGACTTGGAGAGCCTTCGCCGTTCGAGTGACTCTTCCAGGCCTTGCGGTAAACTCAAGGGTTACGCGCCCGCGGTCGATACGTCCTCTGGGCCCCTCGAGAAGCAAGAGTCAATGTGAGGTGAAGGTGAACTCGACCAGCGTTAGATGGTACGCCCGGGGTGGTTCGAACACCCGACCCCTTGCTTCGTAGTCTTGGCAAGGTCGGCCAACTCAATAATTTTGCGACACGGCTGGAAACGGAAAAGAGGTTTCAGGCACGATCGGGACACTCAAGTAGTACCGAAATGGTATCTGTTCTCAGACTTGCTCGGCAATACGAATACCGACTCGAGGAGAGGGCAGCGTAAGGTGGATAATTCGAAGTGACGGGAGTATCGAATTTTTGAGGACCACAGGCCTCCCATTGATACTTTCTCTTGATTTCCGTGATTGAAAGCGATTACTCTGGGCACCGCATAGTTGCCTGAACCGAGGGTGGCACGAAAATGAGCCGTTTTTGCACCGTCCGCCGGTTCGATTACCAGCCCACAGACCGGGAATTTTTCATTCTAGGCAGAACCATCGCTTCTTAGCGTCGGTTACAGTTGGAGGTGCTGAACTATGGAAAAAAGAACTAGGGGGGAAGGGAGCAGTCTGCTCAGCTGTCTGCTTTGTTCTCTTGTTCTCTTGGGCCTCTTGGGAGTTTCTCCCACGTCCGCTTTGGCGCAAATTTACTCGGGGTCATTGACCGGCGTCGTTGCGGATCCCTCGGGCGCAGTCGTGCCCGGGGCAAAGCTCACTTTAACTGACATCAACAAAGGCCAAGTTTTCAAAATTACAACCGATGCTCTCGGGCGCTACGTTCTGAGCAATCTGGCCCCCAGCATTTACAGATTGAGCGTCGAGGCACAAGGTTTCAGGACTTACGTTCAAGAGGGTATCGTCTTGGACGTAAACCAGGGGGCTTCGATCGATGTCGCGCTGCAACTGGGGCAGACGACCCAGGCTGTGGAAATAGTGAGTGCTGCGCCAGTGTTGTCCACCCAGGACGCTGTCCAGGGGCAGGAACTCAACCGCACGTTCATCAACGATCTGCCCCTGGTCGGTCGTGCCGTGTTCGACCTGGCATTCCTGGCTCCAGGTGTCGTTCAGGCACCAGGGACGGTGTTTGGACCCAACCAGATGGCCATCAACTGGTCTTCGAACGGCGGACGCAACTCGACGGCGGAAGTGCTGATCGACGGCGTCACCGCCACCAGCTATGAGGCCAACTCGGCCGTCAACAACGTGCTCTACCAGCCTTCAGTGGACGCGGTGCAGGAATTCAAAGTCCAGCAGAGCAACTTTTCCGCAGAAGTAGGGTTCACAGGCAACACCTACGTCAACATGGTTCTGCGCTCCGGAAGCAATTCTTTCCACGGCAGCGCCTGGGACTTCCTCCGCAACGAGAAGCTGGACTCCAACGACTGGTTCAGTAACCGGTCGGGGGGAAAGCTCGCTCCTCTGCGCCGGAACCAGTTCGGCTTCACGGTGGGCGGACCCATCAAGAGGGATAAGACCTTCTTCTTTGCAGATTACGAAGGCACTCGCGAACATTCGCTCAGCGTCCATAGCGCCGGTGTCCCTAGTCTGGCGATGCGCAATGGGAACTTCGGAGAGATCTGTCCCGAGGGTTTCGATGGCACCGGCATGTGCACAAACGGTGACAACCAGCTTTGGGACCCCTACACCGGGGTCTATGATGCCGGCAACGGCGGTCCTACCTTGCGGACCTTCGTCCCTAACAACAACCTCGCAACCTACATGAGCGACATCAATGATCCCAACAGCGTGATTCCTCAGCTGCCGGCCGCCTTTCAACTCGCCCAAGTGCCGGGCAACCTCATCGACCCTGTGTCGTCCAAGATGATGGGGTATTTTCCGATGCCGAATGTGAACGTCGGCACGGCTCAGTATAATCGGTTTAACAACTGGACGGGGTCGGGGATCAACCGCCCTGGATCCCTGCACACAAGGTCCGAATTCCGGCGGGCCTCGGTCGGTGGTTCTGACCTTGAACCGTACTTTCAGTCCCACCACTCTCCTGAACATGTCCTACGGGTTCACCCGCGGCTTCACATACACCCGGGGCATCGGGCAGGACTTCCCGAATTTCGATCCGGTCACAGACCTCGGCCTTCCCGCGTACATCAAGAGGTCTGGAACCGTCACCTCTCCGGTTGTCTACATCTATGGCGGCTATCGTCAAGCTTCCGGTGAGGCCATCGGTGCACAGGCCTGGTCGGTGTACAAGAACGGCCAAGAAGTTCACAACTTGCAAGCGGTCCTTACCAAGATGGCTGGCCGGCACGAATTGAAAATCGGCGGCTCTTTCCGAATGGACCGCATGAACTGGTATCAAGTCGGTGTGCCGGGTGGAGTCCAGATTTTTGACTTCAACTCCACCTCCCAATACCCCTGGTGGGGCGGCGGCGACGCCATGGCCTCGTTCCTCACCGGCGTCGGTAGTCCCAGTACTTGGGGTGAGTACGAGATCGCGACTCACATGAGTACCCAGAATTACCGCTACGGTGGGTACATCCAGGACAACTGGCGTGTGAGCGATAAACTCACTGTCGGCCTCGGTCTTCGCTACGACCTGGAGCTCCCGCGCACCGAGCGCTATAACCGCATGAACTGGCTGGACACGACCATAGCCTCGCCCATCACCCCTGGGGCAGTGGACCCAGCCACCTGGCCAGCGGCTCTCGGGCCGGTTCCCAATCTCAGCAGCCTCAAGGGCGGGGAGGTCTTCGCCGGCACGGGTGGCGTACGACGCACGGCGAACGTGGACGGGAACAACTTCGGGCCGCGTTTCAACCTCGCCTACCGCTTCCTGCCCAAGACGGTATTCCGGGCCGGGTACGGTCTATTCTACAACCCCACCGAATTCGGGACCGCGGGTGCGGGACCGGGTGGGATCGACGGCTTCACGGCCGTCACCAACTGGAATACCCGTTATCAAGGCGACCCGGTACTACCCTGGGGGCGGATGAGCGACCCTTGGCCAAACGGCGGACCTAACCTCCCCACCGGGAACTCTTTGGGGCTGCTCACCCAGGTGGGCCTAGGCGCCACTGCGCCGATTCGCTCCTTTAACGCCACACCTTACACCCAAACCTGGAGCGCGGGATTCCAGCAGGAGTTACCAAGCCAAGTGCTCGTTGACGCCAACTACGTCGGCACCAAGGGGACAAAGCTGTACTACGGTGGCGGCGGTGATCTGAACTACCTGGGGAGCTGGGTTGAGCAGGCCACGCCAGGCACTGCCCTGTTCACTGCGCTCAAAACCCGCGTGCCGAATCCCTTCTTTGGGGTTATCACCGATCCGACTTCAGGGTTGTCCGGCCCCCTGATCGGAGCCTCGCAACTCCTGCGACCCTATCCGCAGTTCTCGGGGTTCACCTCGTATCCTCCCCCGTGGGCAAACTCCATCTACCACGCCTTCCAGTTGAAGGTTGATAAACGCATGTCGAATGGGCTGCAGCTCCTCGTCACCTATACTGGCGCCAAGTCCATCGACGACGCTTCGCTCTCCACCTATACGGAGTGGATGGGCGGGTTCAGCGTCAACGCCAACCCCAACAACCGCAAATTGATGCGCTCGCTATCCGAATGGGATATCGCGCAGGTGTTCCAAGTCGCCTACGTCTACCAATTTCCGTTCGGGCACAACAAGAAGTGGGGAACGCATTGGCATTCTGTGCTGGACGCCGTCCTGGGTGGCTGGCAGACCAATGGTATCTGGCGCTTTGACACGGGCCAGCCGGTTCCTCTCAGCCTCAGCGGCGGGCAGAGCCCCGTTAGTTACGGACCTCAGCTACCCAACTTGCTCGCACCGCTCCAGATCAATGACAAATCGAAGTGGTTCACCGACGGTTACTTCGCCAACCCCGAGGTGGCCGTCAAACCTGACGCCTATACAGTCGGGACGGCACCACGCATGGCGCCGAACGCCCGGTTCCCGGGAACCCGCAACGCGTCTCTCTCTTTGTTCAAGCAGGTCTCCTTGCCGAAGCTCCGGGAGGGTTCGCGGCTGGAGTTCCGGGCAGAGGCGTTCAATGCCCTCAACCACCCGCAGTTCGGTTGCATCAACTCTCAGGTCGCGGGGGACTTCGGCAACGTGGGCTGCCAAGCCAACACACCTCGCGAAATCCAGATGGCCTTGAAGCTCTACTGGTAAAGGCCGTACTTGTATTCCAAGGGAGGGGCATAGCGCCCCTCCCTTTTTTTCCTCCAAAAGCTGCGCCACCAGCTCTAGGTGCGCGGTAAAATGACGGATGCGGGTTGATCCGAACCTCGCCGGGGCCACCGGCATGAGTGTCCTCGGAGTGGCGCAGGCGAACCCAAGGTTTGTCGGAATCATGTCTTCTCGTCGGAGTATCTTTGTTGCGCTCGCCGTCCTCCTCCTCACTTCTTCCCTTCTGATCTCTCAATCCCAAGCCCCGCGTTCCGTGTACGAGGAGGCCGCGACCTTGTTCCGGCAAGGCGAAGTGGAACGGGCCGAAAAGGCCCTGCGGGCGGCCCTTACGAAGTATCCCCGAGACGCGGGAATCTGCGGCCTGCTGGGCGTGGTTCTGGATTCCCAGAAGCGCTACGAGGAGGCGGGCGAGGAGTACAAACGCGCGCTAGCCCTGGCCCCCGGGTCTCCCTTCCTGCTGAACAACCTGGGCAATCACTACATGGCGCAAGGGAAGACAGAACAGGCTCGCGGGGCCTACCTGAAGGTTGTCGCCGCTGACCCCAAGCACGCCAATGCCAGTCTGCAGTTGGCGCGCATCAGCGTGGAGAGCCACCAGGGCGCCGATGCCCTCAAGCACCTCGGACGACTGTCGCTGGATGAGCAATCCACACTCCCGGTTGGCATCCTGCGCGCCCAGGCGCTGAAATTGAACAACCAGGCCGAGGCCGCCGAGCAGTTGCTTCTAAACATTGAAAAGCGTGCCGGCAGCGATCCCCGCATCGCATTTTCCATCGGGATGGTTTACGTGAAGTGGGAGCGCTATGCGGACGCCGAAGCCGCCTTCACGCGCGCTCTGGACGCCGATCCCGCGAACTTCGACATCCTTTTCAACCTTGGACTCGCCGCGCGCCGGGCAGAGCATCTCGACCGCGCGCAGTCGGTCTTTCAGATTGCCCTCCAGCAACGGCCCAATGATCCCGATTCCCTTCTCAACCTTGCCAACGTTTTCTCGGCAAAAGGCCGCAGCGATCAGGCGGTAATCCTCCTGCTCCAGGCGCACAATACGGCGCCCAAGCGACCCGATATCCTCTACGCTCTGGCTCTGGCTAGCCAGGAAATGGGTTTCTACGCCGACGCCTCTACCGCCATCGAGAAATACCTCCAACTAAATCCTCACGACGACATCGCCCGGCGCGAGCGTGGCTTCTGTTACGTGCGCAGTGCCAAGCTGGATCTGGGCCTGCGGGACATCCTCTGGTACGTGCAAAAATACCCGAAGGACCCGCGTGGCCTCTATGAACTGGCGATCGCCGAAACCGTGCGCGAGCGCGACAAAGCCTTGGAGCATCTCAACCAAGCCCTGGAACTGGATCCGAACCTGACTGCGGCACGCTATGCCCGCGCCATCCTCTACTATCAAAATGGAAGATTCAAAGACTCCGTCGAGGAGTTGAAGCTCGTCCTGAAGGCCGAACCGAAGAACTTCCGGGCCTGGGACGCGCTGGGCCAGGATGACATGCGGCTCGACCAGCCCGAGGAGGCCGCGGAAGCCCTTGCCCGGGCCGCCGAAATCGCTCCCAAGGATGCCAAGGTCCTGATGCACTACAGCCGGGCCCTGCAGCGCATGGGTCGTCGCGACGAAGCCGAGAAAGTCATTGAGGCCTTCAAGTCACTGGGCCCCGAGGAAGGCCGCAGGCGACCCTACGGTGGATTGTTTGACTTCCTCCAGCTTCCTCCTGAGGAACAAATCGCCAGATATACCATGAACTTGCAGAGAAGTATCAACACCCGGCCGGATGATCCCGGGCTCCGTACGCAAATGGGAAAGGCGCTTTTATATGAGGGCAAAAATCAGGAGGCGGTGGAGGCCTTCCGCGCCGCGAAAGCGCGCACTTCCGACCCCAGCGTTCTGGGCACGTGCGGCAAGACGCTGCTGGACTGGGAACAGTACGAAGCGGCGCGCGAATTCCTGGAGCTCGTCGCCGCGCAGGATCCTTCCGCCGTCGATATTCGCCTCGACCTCGCCATTGCGGTCTTTCACTCCGCAGCGCCTGAAGCGGGTCTAGCGGAGTTGGACAAGATTCCGGCCGACAAACGGAAGGGCGACTACTTCCTCTTGCGCGCTCAGATTCTCGATGCGCTGGGCAAACCTGAGGAAGCCACTCGCGACTTGAACCGCGGCTTCCGGGCGGACCCCACGCGCCCTGACCTCTACTTTCAGGCGGCGCTCTTCCTCATCAAGCACAAGAACTACCGCCAAGCCTCGGAAATGCTGGCCCAAGCCTTGCGCGCTGTGCCGGGCTCACCGGAACTCATGCTCACCCAGGCCATTACCCTGGAGCTCCTCCAGCAGAACGATGAATCCCAGGAGGTCCTCAATCAGATTCAATCGCGTTGGCCGGAGTGGTCCCTGCCCTACCTGATCAACGGGATCATGCTGGAGATTCGAGTCCGGTCGGCGCAGGCGCGGCCACTGCTCGAAACCGCTGTGGCGCTGGGGTCGCAGGATTCGGCGGCATACTACTACCTCGCCTCCGCGATTACGCACGCCGCTCCGGAGGACGTCGAAAGCGCTCAAAAGGCCATCGACCAAGCCCTGAAGCTCGATCCCAAAGACCCCTACATCCAGTCACTCGCGGGAAGGATCGCCTATACGCGCAAGGATTACACGGCCGCTCTCGAGCACCTCAATGCTGCGATTGGCCTGTGGCCGGACATGGTCGAGGCGCGCCAGACACTCAGCGCCACCTATCGCGCGCTGGGAGACCGGGGAAAATCCTCCGCGGAGCTCCAGGAAATCCTCCGAATCAAGCAAGCCAATCCCACCGCCGATCAGACGCCACCCTCCCCGGTCAACAACCTGCTTTTCACCGTCCGGCGACCCGCTCGCTCGGCGATGTAATTCCCTTCAAATTTTCACTGCCCGCACCATAACCTTGTTGTCCCTACCAAGAACTCGATGGTGCCACGAGTGCCCGTCCGCCAAACCGTTCCCAGTTGTCGGCTCCGAGAATTCTGATCCAGTTTGATCCCCTACGGATTTGCTCTTCCCAAACACTGTTCCTGGTGGAGAATACTGGAACAAGGAAGCGTGGAAGCGTCACACGAGGTTGTGGAATCGGAGGAACCTGATTCAATTTCAGGCGGACACGGTTTTGGCGACGCACAGCGTCCACGCAGTACGATAGGTTCCCCATCCCAAGGCGCGCTGCAACTCCCACGCGCCCGCTGTTTGCTTGGGCTTTGTCACGTACGATATCGCCACTTTTACCGTGACAATTCCCCGGCCAGCCAAGTGGCAAGCTCGGGTTCGGCCACTTGCTCCCGGACAACCAGTCGGGACGGAGCGCCGCGATACGCCTCCTGGGCTGCTCCAAGTTCCCCTTCCAGTTCGGACGTGGAAAGCGAACGGTTCCGGCCATCGACCAAGCCTTCAAGAAGCACGGCCCGGGGCGACAATGCCGCGATAACGTCCACTATGTCCGCGCTTTCGAGAATGCCGGGCACGATCACGTCCTGCGGCATATAACAGAAACGGTCTTTCAAAACCGAGAGATAGGAAAGCAGGCCGCGGCGCACCGCGACAGCCCGCACTTGGTCTTCGTAGAGCCCTGTCAGGAGTGCCAGTAGGCTTCCTAGCGGGTCCGCCTGCTGGATGTGCTGTGGTCCGGGTTCCTGGCCCACACTCTGATCGAGCATCAAGCCGCGCGGGTTGGCTCCGGCGAACGAATCTCCCCAGAGGCCGACCCGCCCCGGGTCAATGTCCCCTCGCCCGGAGAGGTATCGCAGGACGGTGCGCGCATCCTTGAGTCGAGCACCCAGAGCCGTATGGCCGAGCATCAACTCGGTCGCCGCCAAGGACGTCACCGGAGAACCCTGCGCCGTCTCTCCGGTTCCTCGCACGTCGGTAAGACATACCGCAATAGCCTGCTTCAGCAGCGCGGCCAGCTCGCCTTTCCGGTCCGCAAGGAATCTCTCCTTCCCGCCCTGCGCGAACCCCAGGACAACCGGGAGACGCTTGGAAGAATTCGCTCTTGGTTTGAGCAATAACAGCGGGACGCGCAGCCCGGGGGCCGTTTGAAGCTCGACGGCTTCCACTACAAAACCAGAGAAGGGCTTCGTCCAGGCGATGCGGGCTGCGCCCTGTGTGTTTGGCTCAATGTCCCCGAGTTTAGCCTTCAAAGAAGCGCGCAAGCTCTCGAGCCGCTCCGCTGCAGGGAGCGGAGCGAGTTTTGCGCGCGCGGCTGACAGGCGCTCCTCCGCCATCCGGTAGGCGATCTCGCTCGCGCTCTTCGGTCTCCGCTCGGCGGCCACCTCGAGAGTCAGGCACATCAGGTCTGAATCTGGGCGCAGGTTGTGGTACTCCCGGGGGGGGATCGAAACGTCCAGCCACCGGTTCAAAATCGGATAAATCTTCTTTCGAAGGTAAACACCGACATTCGTGCACTCGCCGGGGCCGGGAAAAGGTCCGAACCCCTCCACCTGATCGAGATGGTCCTTCTTCCCGTAGAGATCGAACACCTTGTTGTACCTTGCCCAAGCCGGTTGCTTTTCTACACCGTTCGGCCACGAAATCTCGAATGAGTAGACGAACCGGCGCGGCGCGACCGAAGCGCAGATGAACCACGGGAAGAACTGGTCGGCGATGCTTCGCCGTAGGCACCGCGTCGATTCCCATTCACCCCACCCCGGATACGCAGTCTCGAAATCGTAGCGGCGGGGCCCCTCAATATAATGCTCCTCAGGCCCGGCCTCGCCGAAATTGAACGGAAGCACGGCCGCGATGCGGTTGTCGAGCGCGGCCGTTACTGCCGCTGGATCTCCTCCGCCAGCCACCGCGCCGAGCATGATGATGCGGTTCGGATCAACGTAAGGCCTCTCGAGCAGCAGATCGATCCCGCGCATCAGGTCCCAGACCATCCATTTCATCAGGCTTTCGCCTGCAAGATCGAGTTGCATCCCGAGGGCGTAGCGCGAGTAGTAGCTCTCCCGCGGCCAGGGTTGGGACTGCACCCGCTCGCCCGCTCCGAGTTGATCCATCACCAGTACGGCAGTGCCGCTACGGGCCCACGTCATGCCCATGTCCTGCAGCTCCGATTGAACCTTCGGCGCGTGATGGCTGTGAACCACAATAATGGCGGGGATCCGGCCGGTGACCTTCGCCGGCAGATACAGATTCGCGGTGATCACCAGTCCGGGCCGGCTCTCGAAAATGATGTTTTCCAAAATGAACCCGTCGCTGTAATTAAACCGCCGAGTCACGGTCGCGCGCAGCGGCGTGCGCTCCGGAAAAGGCCCGAAAGAGGTCTTCAAAGCGGCAATCCGGCGGTCGCGAAACTTCTCCCAGCCTGCCACCGTGACGACCCTCTCCCAATCGCTCCTCTCGGCCAGAGCAGCCTCCATTACACGAGACCGCAGGGTCTTCTCCCACATCTGCTCCACGCCCAGGCTTTTGCGCTCGGCATTCGTCCAGACCTGGCGCGGAACCGAGGTCAGTTCGAGCGCCACTGGATCGGTGGTTGTGACCGGCGTGGCGGGCGGCGCAAAAAGTCCCCAGTCCTTAGTTATGACGGGTGGGGGCAACGGAGTGGACGCTCCGGTTACCAGTTGAAAGGCGAAGCGATCATTCACCCCGGGCCAGAACCAGCGAAGTTCCGGAGCATTCGGCCTCGGCACACGAATCCTTTCCACTGAGACGAATCCGATCTTGGCAAGTTTGTCGACGGGAATCGCCGCTTCCGTGCTCCAGCTGTCCGAACTGATGGAAGCCGAGGCCCCGATAGGCCAATGCGGGTCTTCGGCGGCTTCGATGGGCTCAACGCGGTACGCGCCAAGCGGGTTTACGCTGAGAGTCAGGGAGACATTGCGCCCCTCGGAACTGTGAAACCGGAAAGTCCAGATGACGAGGTCCTCCCTCCACCAGACCGGATCCCGGCCAACCGATCTTGCAACAACGCGGCCGGTCTCCGGAAGCCGGGCGCTGAGGCACAGGTAGCCTCTTCGTACCACGGCCCGCATTTCCCCGCCGGCCGGGAACGGTGTACCGAATCCCGCCGGTTGGAGCGGCAGTGCTATGGCTTGTGTCCAGATATCTTCGTCGACGAGGCCGTCAACGGTCAGAGGACCATCGGCAGAAGGAATGTTCAGGTTGGCGCCGCTCGCCATGGCGGCGAGCAAAAGGCAGAAGATGGGAAGAATGGGTTTCGCCAACGTTTCCTTCTTCAACATAGTGAGACTTGGATTTACATTTTGCCGTCCTGGTGCGACAGTATACGCCGCTTCCGTTGCCGCTACATTTTGTCGTATGGCATGGTGTCGGCACCTGTGTTTCGCAAACCAGATCGGTGGCCAGAAAAACATGCTTGTCCTCCGCAAATAATCGGGCCTTTATGAACTTGGGTCTTTTCACCCTAGACTTCATGTCGCAGTTTTCTCCAGCCGGTATTTGTGATGCAGACCGCCCAGAATGGGCCGCGCCACAACCCGATGATCACCGGAAATGCCGTGCCCACAAGACTGCTTCCTTGACTATCTTATCAGGAGGATCAGGTATGCCCGGTCTCAAGCTCGAATGCGTCCGCCCTCGTGCTTTCCAATCGCCTTTGGAAGAAGACCGGCTGAGTTTCCGGTAGACAACCCCCTACGAATCACTATACTGTCCCCCGGGAAACAGCCGCGATTGTTCCACCCTGGCGCGGCTAAAGACCATCCATGACAAAGGAAGAGTGAGTCGCGAACACCGAGTCTCGTGCTACATCAAGGGCGCTTGCCATCGGAGTCTCCATGCGAAAGACAAACCCACTAAGTGCCGTTATCGTCGCGTTTCTTCTCGCCGTGTCGCTACGTGCGCAGACTTCCGAAGATTACAACTTTCTCACAGGTCTTCCTGACTTCACACGCCTCAAGAACATGTTGCCGGAGTATCTGATCCGCATCGCGCTGTCGCAACTCGAGGAGCGCCAGAACCAAGTTGCGCGTTTCTCCTCACCAGAAGACGTCCTCAGGCGGAAGTCCTACTTTCGCGAAAGGATGCTACGTGCCCTCGGCGGGTTTCCGGAGCGAACGCCCTTGAATGCACGCACGGTGGTCGTCCTGGAGAGAGAAGGTTACAGGATCGAAAAGGTCATCTTCGAAAGCCAGCCTCGGTTCTTCGTGACGGCGAATCTCTACCTTCCAACCCGCGGCCAGCCACCCTATCCAGCCGTTCTCTTTCCGCTGGGGCACGAGAGGGGCGGGAAGGCGAATCCAACCTGGCAGCAGGTGCTCGTAACATTGGCCAAGCGAGGATACGTGTGCCTTGATTGGGACCCCATTGGCCAGGGCGAGCGGGTACAAATCTATGACACCGATTTCGAGGCGCCGAAGGTCTCCAATTCCACGACCGAGCACACGATCCTGGGGGCTCAGTGTCTGCTGGCGGGTGACGCGCTGGCGCGTTACACGATTTGGGACGGCATGCGCGCTCTGGACTACCTGCTCTCACGGAAAGAAGTTGACCCGACCCGGGTTGCCTGCACGGGCAATTCCGGGGGCGGCACTCACACTGCCTATCTTTCTGCCCTCGATGATCGCATCCAGGTCGCGATGCCGTCTTGCTATATCACATCGTGGGGACGCCTGCTCCAGACCATTGGGCCTCAGGACGCCGAGCAGTGCATACCTCCTTGGCTCGCCGACGGACTGGACCATTCCGACTTCGTACTCGCTTTCGCTCCGAAGCCCTACCTCATGCTGTCGGCGATCCGCGATTTCTTCTCAATTTCTGGCGCTCGAGAGACGTATCAGGAAGCGCAGCGCATCTATGCACTCGCCGGTGCACCGGAGAAGCTGAGTATGTTTGAGGCCGATGATGGGCATGGCTATACACAACCACGCCGGCTGGCCGCCTATCGCTGGCTGGGCCGGTGGCTCAAGGGCACTGACGATAATGAACCCGAACAGCCTGTGGCGCCGGAGTCGGAAGAAGACCTGCGCTGCACCGAATCCGGGCAGGTGATGGTTTCTTTGGGCGGCGAGACAGTCTCTTCCTTAAATCTCAAACGAGCTAAACAGGCGATGCCTGTTCGTGCCCCCCTCACGAGCTTGCAGGCCGTCGCCGCCCATAGGGACCGGATGCGACAGCAGGTTCGCGCACTGACCGGGTTTAAGCCGCAAGAAGGCTCGCTGAACGTCAGACCGTTCGGACGAATCGATCGGGAAGGCTACCGAATCGAGAAGCTCACTTACGAGAGTGAACTGGGAATTATTGTGCCGGCCCTGCTGTTCGTCCCGGAAACCGGCGAGGCGCGTAAACCCGCGGTCGTTTACGTTCATGGCGGCGGAAAGGCTGTGGAAGGCGGCCCGGGCGGAGAAATCGGGCAATTGGCGAAGAGAGGGTTTATCGTGCTCGCCATCGATACGCGGGGCACCGGCGAAACTCGTCCCCTCCCGAACGACGAGCAGTCCAATGAGGTTCCCCAAAGAATTTATGGGTTTGGCGTGGGCTCCGGGTCCCTGGTGCTCCTCCACGAAGCCGTGCTTGACGATCGCATCAAGAAAATTGCCTTAAAGGAAATGCTAGAGTCCTATGATTCGGTCGTTACCCATAGGCTGCATTACGACGTCTTCGAAAGCGTCGTGCCGGGTGCGCTCAAAGCTTACGACCTTCCCGACCTCGTCGCTGCGCTGTCCCCGAGGTCGGCGTGGATTTCCAATCTCAAAGATCCACTCGGGAAGCGAACGAGTATCAGCGAGGCCAACAAGCAATACGCGCGCGCGCTGGAGGCGTTTAAGGCGATGGGGGCAGAGGCGGCGATCCATATCGAAGTAACAAAGCCTGATGAGAAACTGGGGCCCGTCTTTTAGGAGCCGAAATGAAGCATCGAGTTATCGTGCTCGCCGCGTTCACCTTAATAGGGAGCAGGCCCGGTGCGGCAAAGCTACCCGCGCGCTATTTCCAACTGCTCGAGGCGGGAGCCGCACAAGTGGAGAAGCGAATGGACGCTGAGCCCTCCGCGGACTTGGAGGCCCTGGAAGCGCGGCCCGGCTGGCGACACTTTCCCTATTCGATCCTGGCTCCGGCGGTTCTGTATGCCAAACGACACCCCGATAACCGCCGCTACCACGACCCCAAAATGCTTGCGCTGGCGACCAGAATCGGCGACCTCCTGGCATCCGAGAATGAAAAAAATCGCTTCGAACCTCGGCTGGACAGCGACTGGGACACCCAATTATGGCTCGAAGCCTATCAACTGCTGGAGAAAGATCTCGGCGAGGAGCGCCGGGTGCGCTGGAAGCGGGCAATCCTGGAAAACGTAGCTTTACAGGAGCCCGAGGCCGCCATCCGGATCGACTTCCCGTGGTATCAATCGCCCTTTATCGGCACTTCGCCCAACCATTTGGCCCAATATGCTTCGCTACTGTTTCTTGCGGGGCATATCTTCGGGAAAAAAGACTGGGAAAGCTTGGGCGCGCGCATCTTGCACCGCTTCGCTGTCGTCGAGCAGTCGCCGGACGGCTATTGGGGAGAGCACAACAGTTCAGGCCCGACCACCGGATACGATCACCTGACGATGACGCAGGTGGCTCTTTACTGGGAGTACAGCAAGGACGCTGCCGCTCTCCAGGCCCTGCGGCGCTCCACTGATTTTCACAAGTATTTTACGTACCTCGACGGCACACCCGTTGAAGTTATCAACGATCGCAACCGGCACTGGGACGTCGATTCGTGGGGCCACTTCGCTTTTTCGCATTTCCCGGACGGCCGTCGTTACGCTGACTTTCTGACGAGTTTCTTTCCCGAAGATGACCTCCACATGGATTGGTTGGGACAGTTGGCCCAAGACGCAATCTATTTTCACGAGGGGCCTGCCGCGCCGATCCCTCAAGACCAGCCCAACTACCA
>QHZM01000442.1 GCA_003224665.1 Acidobacteriota bacterium | reverse complement strand
AACTCTACGATCGTCCCGATGCCCTGCATGTTGCTCTTGAACCCGTTGAGCTTGACTTCCATCCAGTGCGAGGGCGGCCCATGTTTCTCGAAGACGGCAACTTGGCCGTTGGGTTGAAGCGCGAGAAGGTCCAGCCTCCCCGCATCGCCAAGCCATGCGGGTGTTAGGGAGGCAATGATCCGGGTTAACTCTTCTGCGCCCGATGCGCTGGGCTCGCTCGAAGGCCAGGCTTTCGGCAGGAAGCTCAGCGGCGCTTCGCGGAACTTGCCGGCTTGGTTCGCGATCAAATGCCAGCGCCCGCCTGAATTCACAAGCAGGTCATCGAAACCGTCTCCATTCACGTCCACAACCGCGCCTCGCCGGGCAAGAAAGTTTCCGGGCAAGGGCCTCGCCGGCCTCGGCGGTGTGGTCCACAAATCGGCCCTCGCCCCGGTTGATGTAGAGCAACGGCGGGCTGTCGTCGCGCAGAAGCAAGAGGTCGGCGTAACCGTCGCCGTCGAAGTCGGCGAAGAGGCACTGGCGGATTCGACCTCGCGCAGAGCCGAGGCCCGAGGAGGCGGTGGCGTCCGTGAAGGTGCCCTCACCGTTGTTCCGGTAAAAGCGGACCCCGCCGCCCGAAAAGTCTTCAGGGAAGGCGAAAGACTCTTTCTGAGGCGGCGCGCTTAAGTCCGTGTAGGCAGTCGCCACGAGGTCGAGGAATCCGTCATTGTCTGCGTCGAACAGGACGGCGCGAGTCAGGAGTTCGCCGGGGGCGGATTTGAAGCCGGCTTTTTCCGTCTCGTCGGCAAAAACGCCATCGCCCTTGTAGCGGAAAAGTTTGACTCCACCGAGCCCCGCAACGAACAGGCTCATATGCCCGCTGTTATCGTAGTCCGCGAAAGCGGCAGAGAGGCTGCTCCCTGGACCCGCCACGCCGGCCTTGGAAGTGAGGTCGGTGAAGGTGCCGTCGCCATTGTTACGCAACAAGTGGTTCGTTCCTCCCGGGACGACGACGTAGAGGTCCGGGCGCCCGTCGCCGTCGTAGTCGCCTGAGGCAATCGAGCCGCCGAACAGCGGCACCAGGTCTCGACGGGCAAATTCGAGCGAATACTCGCTTGATTTTATGGCGCGGAGTGCGTCGGGCTGAGCCGCGGGCGGATTGGCAGCGGGCAGGGCAATTCCCAGCTTGGAAGTCATCTCATCGAACACGACTCTTTCAAGGCCGGGCCTCTGTGGCGGCGCTGCCGGCGATGCGGGCTGGACGAGGACTGCGCCGTATTTCCCCGCTTCGAGCGCCGGATTCTGCAACGAGATGTTGGGGACTTTGTCCCGCATCCGCTCGTGGATTTTGAGGACCTTTTGGGCTTCATCTTGCCGTTTCAGCCGCACCAAAATTGTGAAGGTATGGAACAAGGAGGCGACGTAGAAATTCTGCCCGCGCCCGAAGCCCATGTCCACCACGTGCCGGTGAGCATCGAGCGCTGGCTCGAGCTTTTTCTCCGCGAAATAAACCGTCCCGAGATTGAACCATGCGGCGGCGTCTTGAGGGTCGGTATCAATGACGCGCCTGAGCGTGGCCTCGGCATCCGGATACCGCAGCTCGCGCTTGTAAAGGATTCCCAGGTTATAGTCGGCGGCGACCAGCTTGGAGTCCATCTGCTTCGCCGTCGTGAGCTCGCCGAGCGCGGCATCCAGGTCGTTCGCCTGCATTAAGGCCAGGCCCAGGTCAAAATGGTCGGTGGCGAGAGCTTTCCGCGAGGCGACTACAGCTCGAAATTCGCTGATCGCTTCCGGGTACTTCGCTTGTTCGTAATAGCCTTTGCCGAGGTTCCGGTGGCGCTGGAGTGAGGCCGATTCTTCAAGGGCAACTTTTTTCGCCATGGTGCGTGGCGGCGCGGCGGGCGGCCGCTGGTCTTTCGCTCTCACCCGCGGCCAAATGGCGCCCATACCGGCGCCGGCCAATGCGAGAAGGGCAATCCAGGTGATATGAGTTGTTCTTTTCGCGTTTCGATTCATGGATTTTCTCGGGCTTTTCTCAGCAGGACCCTTCCTCGGTCTCGGCAATACTTACTGAGGCACGCCTAACATCATGGGACGAATGTCTCAAGACGGTGGGTTGGTTCCGACACCGACACTCCCGGCGAGAGAAGTATAGCACGGAGGGTCGCGGGGTCTGCCGACGGTGAAGTCAAATCACCGTGATAGTTGCAGAGTCATTATGGCCCCACTTGCCCGTCGCCAGGAGGACACCGCCGGCGCCAATCGCAAGGCCCTTCCCGCATATCCAATGCGCTCTTCCGCAACAAGTGGCTCCTGCATGAGCCCGCCTTTGGCGATGGAGCCACCCATCAATTCAGGTTTCGTCCCATACCTTTTCCGCTTGTCACTCCGGCGGTGAAGGCTGAAAATGGCGAGCGCATGCCGATCCTCCGGCTTTACTGGGCGTTCGCCCGCCCTTTTACTCTGATCCCTCCGATGATCGGGATCTTTTCGGGGGCGCTGATCGGTTATGGGGCGTCGCATGCCCGGTTCCCACTGGTTCGCGTGGGCCTGGCGGTGCTTGCGGCAGCAGCGCTCAATGCCGCGTCCAACGGGCTCAACCAGATTTGCGACCTCGAAAACGACCGCGTCAACAAACCGCACCGGCCGCTGCCGTCGGGAAAGATGACTCCGGCGGAGGCGTGGGGGTTTGTCGCGGTGACGTACATCGCAGCCCTGGCGATGGTGGCAGCGGTGAACCGCGAGACACTGGCCATTTACGCGATTGCTGCCGTCGCGACGGTGGCCTATTCCGCGCCGCCGGTGCGTTTGAAGAGGCATCCTGTGGGGTCGAATCTCGTGATCGCTCTGATCCGCGGCGAGTTGCTCAAGGTCGCCGGCTGGGCTTCGGTCGCGACCGTGCTCCGGTCCATCGAACCGTGGTACATCGGCTTCATCTATTTCGTTTTCCTCCTGGGGGCGACGACCACGAAAGATTTTGCCGACGTGGAGGGCGACCGAGCCGCGGGGTGCGACACGTTGCCGGTGAGGTACGGGCCCGCCTGGAGCGCGCGCGCGATCAGCCCCTCGTTCATCGTCCCCTGGCTGCTCTTGCCGCTGGGGCTCCAATTCGGAATTTTGAGCGGCCACCCCGAAGCTATAATGGCCCTGAGCGCCGTCATGCTTATCTGGGGGTCCTATGTTATCTACTTGATGAACAAGGACCCGCGGCGCCTGGTCATCGAGGGGGAGAACCATCCTTCCTGGCACCACATGTACTGGAT
>QHZM01000441.1 GCA_003224665.1 Acidobacteriota bacterium | reverse complement strand
AACCGTAGGTGCGGCGGCCTTGTTATCGCCACTGGATCACAGGGCGGCCTTCCCTGAGCTGTGCGGCGAAGGTCGCGACACGCCCAAGATTTGCTTGGAAATCGACGGCCGACTCTCGGCAGGGGTCCTGGACGATGCCGGCATGCGCCGGGTGAAGCAATTGGGCGTGGACCATGTACTGATGGGAGGGCCGCCGATTCCGTGGAAGGAAAGCCTGATCCAGTCCATCATGGACCGCCTCAAATTCGGAGGTCTGACCCTGGGCAACATGATGATCTCCGGATTCCCCAACGCCATCTTTGGAAGGCCCGGGCGCGACGAGGAAATTGAAAAGGTCCGGCAATCCATCCGCGTAGCTGGCCGGGCAGGCCTGCCGATGGTGGAATACAACTTCTATGCTCACCGCCTGGTGGAGGGCTACTACGAAGAGACCGGGAGGGCGGGCGCAGGGCTGACGGCGTTTGATTACGACCGCGTGAAAGACCTGCCGCCGCTTCCGGCCGAACGCGCACACGGGCTCGAAGAGATGTGGAGCAACATTACGTATTTCCTGGAAGCGGTGGTGCCGGTGGCCGAGGAGTCGGGCATCCGGCTGGCCTTGCATCCCAACGACCCTCCGTCGCCCCTCAGCCGCGGGTCCGAGCAGATCATGGGGAGTCTCGCGGGGTGGAAGCGCCTCATTGAGATCGTTCCCAGCAGGTCGAATGGGATCACGTTTGACTGCGGCGTGACGCGAGAATTGGGCGAAGACCCGGTGGAGGTGTGCCGCTATTTCGGGACCAGGGACCGCATCAGCCACATGCATTTCCGAAACGTGCGCGTGCGTGTACCCCGCGAGAAGTACACCGAAGTCTTTCTGGACGAGGGAGAGGTCGATATGTTCGAGGTAATGAAGGAACTCGTGCGGCAAAAGTACCCACGGCTGATTTATCCCGAGCACCCGCGCGGGCTCGACGCCGACCGCGAGCGGCCCAAATGGAGTATCGTCTTCGGAAACCCTGCAACATTAAGGCGCTCCATTGCGAGGCATTGGAAGTAGAAATCTTTCATGGACGGCGTTTTCGTTGAACGAATCACCCCCAGACGCTGGCGGAACTCTGCGTTCGCGGCCCCAAGCTGATTGGCTTGAGCGACCGATGCTTCGATTCTTTTGTTTTTTTCAATCCGGTGCCAGACCGAAACTCCAAACGCGATAGCGGAGACCATGATCGCGCCTATGATAGTTACCGCTATGAGCTGAAACCTTCGGTGCCTCTCTCTGAATAAAGGGTCGGATTCTGGCTCACGCCGAAGTAATAATTTCCATGCGGCCTCTGCGCCATACAACAGCGCAAGGATTGGAATCAGCGAACGCCTAGCTGCCCTTCCGGCCTTTTCCGCACTTCCTCCAATGGACTCCCAAGTTACGTTGAAGATCGTGAGAGCAAGAATCACGGTCACGATCACCAGATCGACGGTCAGCCAGATATGAGGCCCATGGCCTCCAGAAACCGGTGCGGCTTTAGACCCAGTGACATCAGTAAAGGGATCTGCACTCGTCACCTTTGGCACTGACGCGCCACACTTCGAGCAGAAAGCCGCTTCGAGCGGCAATTCGGTGCCGCACTGAGAGCAACCACTATCAGTCCCCTCCAGTGGGCCAGGTTAGACGAACCATATCAGGCATCTGAACTCCACGCAAAATGAAGCGTGAGAAGTTGCGCAGGTTGGCACAGAGCGTCCGCTCTGCGCCACTTCGGTTGATTTCCCGTGCTGCCTGTGCTGCCCTGTGCTGCCCTTGACATGCGAGCGGTGACTGCCTACAATGCGAAGTTTATAAATTCCTCGCCGTCGAACCAAGGGTGACCATGGACAAAAGAAAGGCGGAAGCATACAGGAAGCGTTTGCTGGCAAAGCAAGTTGAACTGCTTCGTCTGGTTACAAAGTCTGAGCAGGACGGGCGCGAGGCAGACGAAGAAGGAACGCAGGACATTGCGGACAAAGCGGCGAATTCTTACACCAAGGAATTCCTATTCCACCAGAGCGACGAGAACCGCAGAATCCTGCAATTAGTCAACGAGGCGCTGGAACGGCTGAAAAACGGCGGATTCGGCTTGTGCGTGGCCTGCCACGAAGAGGTTGAACAGAAACGCATGGAGGCCGTGCCGTGGGCCCGCCACTGTATCGAATGTCAGACTAAGCAGGACCAGGGCCTTCTCTGAACCTGTTTCGGCTGACGGAAAGCGAGGATTCCCTTCGCCTTTCCCGCTGAAGGTCAGCCCCGTTCGCCATCGTTCCTTCGAGACCTCTTCAACAGTCTCATTTCGGTTGTCTTTCCCGGCCGGTGCTCCCTATGCAGGCAGGAATTGGTCGGAGCCGGCACCCTCGGCATCTGCCGGGAATGCCGGGAGAGCCTTGGGCCGTGGTGTGGCGCCGCTTGTCGGGGTTGCGGTCTCCCGTTTGCCTCTGATCGGACTCTCGATTCGAGCCTCCGCCTCTGCGCCAGGTGCCGCCGGCAAGATTATGAGTTTGACCTGGCCCGGTCCTATGGTCTCTATTCCGGGCGGCTCCGGGAGGCCATCTTGCTCTTAAAGTTTGGAGGCCGCGAACGGCTGGGCGGGATGTTGGGAGGACTTCTGGCGCGGATATGGAATTCGGACGAAGAATTGCAGGCAATCTCTGACTCGGTCATCGTTCCCGTGCCGCTCGATCGCTCACGGGAGCGTGAGCGCGGGTTCAACCAGGCGGCGCTCCTGGTACGCGGATTGAGTGGCAGGCTTCGCAAAAACGGCGCGGGACTGGGGATTCGCGTGTCGCTCGGATGCCTCATCCGTACCCGGGCCACGGCGCCCCAAACCGGACTGAGCCTTCCAGCGCGGTTGGAAAATGTGCGCGGCGCTTTTGCCGTCAAGTCCGAGAACCAAATCCGCGGCCGAGTCGCGGTCGTCGTGGACGATGTCATGACGACCGGCGCCACCTTGTCCGCATGCGCCGGCGCTCTCAAACGGGCCGGCGCCGTGCGAGCGATCGGGCTGACGTTGGCCCGGTCGACGCCGCAGTTCCCCGACGTACCCGGCCCCAACCGACCTGTTGACGAGGCCGACCGTAAGTCCGCATAATATGAGTTAGCGCCGCAAGGCGTTGCGAGGTAAAGCGTAATGTCGGAGGCGAACCAACGACTGCTGCATGCGCCGGTGCTCGTCCTGAACGCCACCTACGAGCCAATCAACGTCACCCCGGTGCGCCGCGCCGTCGTTCTCGTCCTGAAGGGCGTGGCAATGACGGAGGAAGAAAACGGCAGCTTCGTCCGCTCGTCCCTCCTGACTATTCGCATCCCTTCAGTCATCCGGCTGACGGAGTTCCGGCGGATCCCGCACCAGAAGCGGGCGCTCTCCCGCAAAAACATCCTCCTTCGTGACCGCTACACTTGTCAGTTCTGCGGCCGGGTCTTTCCGAGCCAGGAATTGACCCTCGACCATGTGGTCCCGCGCTCTCGCGGCGGGCACACCGACTGGGACAACCTGGTCGCTTGCTGCCAGACGTGCAACAATCTGAAAGGTGATCGCCTGCCCGAAGAAGCAGGCCTGAAGTTGCTCCGCCCACCGCGGCCTTTTACCCTCCACACCAGCCGCCAAATCATGCGGATGCTGGGCAGATCCGACGAGCGCTGGCGGAAGTACCTGTTTTATTGAAGCGCGACTTGGCGCGGGAATTAATTGCAGATGTTCGCGTGGCGGGCGCTACGCGAACCTCGCGGCTGGCCGAATCGCGCGTTTTTGAGTAAACTAGGAATTCCAGGCGAGCTTTAGCAGGCGCGCCCCACATTATTAGATTGTTGCTGCCGGAGAGGTGGCCGAGTGGCTGAAGGCGGCGGTTTGCTAAACCGTTGTACGGTCAAAAGCTGTACCCAGGGTTCGAATCCCTGCCTCTCCGCCATAGACCAGGCTTTCAGACTTTGACCTGCAAGTCCCAGCGTATTTCTCGCACACGCGTTGGTTGACAGTTTTTAAACCAATGTGCTACAAACAATTGTTCTGGCTGCGCGGTCGAAAATCTCCCCCGGCAGAACCCATCGCGAATGGCTGACGAACCCAAGGCCCCTCCACCAGC
>QHZM01000440.1 GCA_003224665.1 Acidobacteriota bacterium | reverse complement strand
CCTTTGCCCCGCTCCTTCGTCGTGAAGAACGGCTCGAACAGGTGCGACTGGGTCTCGGAGTCCATGCCGCAGCCCGTGTCGCTGACAGCCAGCATGATGTAGCGGCCGGGCTTAACGGCGACGTGGGCGCGCGCGTAGGCCCCGTCAAGTTCCACATTCGCGGTCTCGAGGGTGAGCTTTCCGCCTTTGGGCATGGCATCGCGGGCATTGACGGCCAGATTCATGATCACCTGCTCGAGTTGCCCCGGGTCGGCCTTGACGTGCCACAGGCGCTTTTCGCACACCGTCACCAGGTCGATGTGCTCCCCGATGAGCCGGCGCAGCATTTTGTCCATATTCGCGACGACTGCGTTCAAGTCGAGCACCTGGGGTGCCAGCACCTGCTGGCGGCTGAACGCCAGGAGCTGGCGGGTCAGTGAGGCAGCACGATCCCCGGCAATGCGGATTTCGCTGACGTGCGCGCGCAATGGGTCGTCTGCAGCCAGGCGGCTGAGCATCATGTCGCTGTAGCCCGCGATGATGGTCAGCAGGTTGTTGAAGTCATGCGCGATGCCGCCCGCCAGGCGTCCCACGGCCTCCATCTTCTGCGCCTGACGGAGCTGGCCCTCCAACACTTTCCGCTCCGTGATGTCGCGTTGAATGGCCAGAAATCCCGTGATGTCTCCCTGTTCATCGAGAATGGGGTTGGTGGCGTTTTCAATATTCACCAGACGTCCGTCCTTGGTTTTGTTGACCCATTCTTCTTTTCCCACACGCTTGTCAAGAATTGCTTTCCAGAAGCTCGCGTATTCCTCCGGGCTCCTACTCCCACTCTTCAAAACGCGAGGTGTCGTCTTGCCGACCACCTCCTGCTCCGTGTAGCCATAGAGCCGCGTGAACTCCGGGTTAACAAAAGTAATTACGCCCTCGCGGTCAGTCATAAAAATCACTTCGCCTGAGGTGTCTACTGCTTTTCTCAGTTTGATCAATGCTTCCTCGGCCCGCTTGCGCTCCGTAATATCGCGACCAATGATGGAGACGCCCGTGAGCTTCCCCGATGAATCTTTGACCAGGGATGTGGTCACGGACGTATCAATCCGCTTGCCGTCTTTCCTGACCCAAACTGTTTCATAATTACGGACGTGCTCTCCGCGCTTGAGCTTCTCGAGAATTTGCGGTATTTCCTCGGCACGGTCGGGAGGGACCAGAATGGATATGGAACGCCCCAACGCCTCATTCGCCGAATAGCCGTAGATCCTCTCGGCGCCCGCGTTCCAGCTCGTTATGGTCCCGTCCAGCGTCTTCCCGATGATCGCATCGTCGGAGGACTCTACGATGGCTGCCAATTGGAGTATCGACTCGTGGGCCCGGTCCCGCTCCTCCCTCAAGGCTTTTTGTTCCAATGCCCGCCGCAAGACCAGGGGCAATCTGGCCAACCGATCCTTGAGAACGTAGTCTGTCAGCCCTCGCTTGGCGAACTGCGCCGCCATTTCGTCGTTGAGCGTTCCTGTCACGAGAATGACGGGTATATCGAGGCCCAGCGCTCTTGAGTGTTCGAAGACCTCGATTCCCGTCCATGTAGACAAGTGTTGGTCGGAAATAACAACATCGTATGTGTTCGCCTTGAGCCGAGCCGTGAACTCTTCCCGCGTTTCCACTATGTCAGCCCGGATTTCAAATCCGGCTTTTTTCAATATATGTAAGGAAAGTTCCGCATCGGCCCGGGAATCTTCTACATAGAGTATCCGCACAGGGTTAGAACTTGTGGCCTCAATCTTTCGATTCTTCTCGCGCAATTTCTTTTCTTCGAGCGCCTGGCGGACAGCCAAGGGCAAACGAGCCATCCGATCTTTGAGGATGTAGTCGGCGACCCCTACCCGGACCAACTCCGCCACAGTTTCGTCACCGAGTTCGCCTGTTACGATAAGGAAGGGAATGTCTTTTTGCAGGTTTCGCAGGGACTGGAGGGCATCGAGTCCTGACCAGCCCGGCAACGCGTCGTCAGCCAGAATAATGTCGTAGTCCCCCGTCCCGAGGCGCGCGATGAACTCCTTGGCCGTCGAGACCACATCGCCGCGAACGTCGAGGCCCCCTTTCCTCAACTCCCGAAGACAGAGTTCGGCATCGGCTGCTTGGTCTTCCACTATAAGCAGACGCAGAGGCTTGGCGGGGAACTTTGGTTTGTCCGAAACCTTTTCGGCCATAGAGCCTCGCTCGGTTGGGTTAAGGGGATTTAAAAGCAGCCGTCGGCGGCGGCTGGTTCACCACCAGCCAGAACATCCCCAGTTGCTTCACGATCTGCCGGAATTGCTCGAAGTCCACCGGCTTCTGGATATAGGCGTTCACCCCTAGCTGGTAGCCGTTGACCAGGTCTCTTTCCTCCCGCGATGCGGTCAGGATGACGACCGGGATGGCCTTGGTGCGCGGGTTGTTCTTAATTTCGCGCAGAACCTCCAGGCCATCCACCTTGGGCAGCTTCAAATCCAGCAACACCAAGCGCGGCTGGTGGTTGAAGTCGCGCTTGGCGTGCGGGCCGCGACAAAAGAGGAAGTTCAAAGCCTCTTCGCCGTCGCGGGCGATCTCGATGCGGTTGACAAGGTTCTCGCGCTTCAGCGCGTGCAAGGCCAGCTCGGCGTCGTCCGGGTTATCTTCGACGAGCAGAATCTCCACTCCGTCCTCTGTCATAAATCACCTCCCGATGGGGATGGCGGTCCCTTGCCGCTCGTTCTCCATGCTCCCCAGGGTGAAATAAAAAGTGGCGCCTTGGTCGAGTTCCGCTTCGGCCCAAATCCGGCCACCGTGCTTCTGAATAATCCGCTGCACGGTAGCGAGACCAACCCCCGTACCCTCGAAATCTTCCTGCCGGTGAAGTCGCTGGAAGACGCCAAAGAGCTTATCGGCATATTTCATGCTGAACCCCACGCCGTTGTC
>QHZM01000439.1 GCA_003224665.1 Acidobacteriota bacterium | reverse complement strand
CGGGGTTTGAGGTGGACAAGCTGAGCCGAAAGCATGTCGATTCGTATGTGCAGAATTATGTCGGCCAAGTCTCCGAGGCACTGGGCCCGTACTTCGGCAAGAGCTTCCGCTATTTCCTGATGGACAGCTGGGAAGCCAACAACGAGAACTGGACCGAGGACATGATCAATGAGTTCCGCGCGCGCCGTGGGTACGATCCGACGCCGTACCTGCCGGTGTTGACGGGTCGAGTGATCGAGAGCGCGGACGTGAGCGATCGATTCCTCTGGGATTTCCGCCGTACCCTCGCTGACCTGCTGGCGGAGAATCATTACGGGGCAGCGACAGAGTACTTCCACAAGCGGGGAGTCGGTCTCTACGCGGAAGCCATGGGCGCAGGCCTGCCGACGACTGGCGATGGCCTTCTCAACAAGGGCCGAGTTGATATCCCTATGGGTGAGTTCTGGACGCCGCTCCCCGGGCAAAGCGATACCTCCGAGCATCCAGCCGACGTTCGTGAGGCGGCTTCGGCAGCACACATCTATGGGAAGCCAATTGCCGCAACCGAGTCGTTCACTTCCATGCCGTTCGTCCCGGGCTGGGGACAATCGCCGTTCTATCTGAAACCGATCGGGGATCAATACCTGGCCATGGGCGTGAACAGAATCGTTTTCCACACCTCAGACCATCAGCCTTTCGTGGATGACGCCCATAAGCCTGGAATCACCTTGGGGTTCTTCGGGCAGCATTACAGCCGGAACATCACATGGGCCGAACAGGCGATCGCCTGGAATACTTACCTGGCGCGGAGTTCGTACATGCTCCAGCAAGGGCACTTCGTGGGCGATCTCGCCTACTACTACGGCGAGGGAGCCCCGGTGACGGTTCCCTTCTGGAAAGAGGTAAAGCCAGCCCCGCCTGAGGGCTACAGCTATGACTACATGAATACGGAAGTATTGCTGACGCGAATATCGGTGAAGGATGGGCGGCTGGTACTGCCCGACCGCATGAGCTACCGCGTGCTGGTGCTGCCCGAGGATGTCGATCAGTTGACGATACCCGTGCTGCATAAGATCCGCGACCTTGTAGCGGCAGGTGCGACGGTAATAGCACCGAGACCGGTGAAATCTCCGAGCCTCACCGGTTACCCTTCGTCAGACGATGAGGTTCGGGCCATCGCGAACGAGGTGTGGGGCGGGATCGACGGCAAGAGCATCACCGAACATGCCTTTGGCAAGGGGAAGGTGTACTGGGGCGGATCAGTACAAGAGGTGCTTGCGGCTCAGAAGACAGCACCAGACTTCGAGTACAACCGTCCGAAGATTGATACCGATCTGGTGTGGATCCATCGCCAAACCAGCGACGCCGACATCTACTTCGTGGCGAACCAGAAGGAGCGCACGGAGGACGTGCAGACGAGCTTCCGCGTAGAAGGGAAGGAGGCCGAGCTCTGGCATCCGGATACAGGCGTGATCGAACCGGCTGAATACAAAACCGAGAATGGCCGGACGACCGTGCCGCTGCACCTCGATCCAGACGGGTCGGTGTTTGTGGCGTTCCGCCACGCGGCGACGGCGCCGTCTCGCTCACTGCCGCATCCAGTGAGCACAGTGTTAACCACTGTTCAGGGGCCGTGGCAAGTGAGTTTTCCACCGAACTGGGGCGCGCCGTCGCAAATTCGGCTCGATAGCTTGACTTCCTGGACCGCCTCCTCCGATTCAGGAGTGAAGTACTTCTCCGGAACGGCGACGTACGTGAAGGACATCGAGGTACCCAAGGAGTGGTTCCGTTCGGGTGCGAAGCTCATGCTTGATCTTGGGAAAGTGAAGGAGATCGCAGAGGTTTCCGTGAATGGCAACCCGCTCGGGATCCTCTGGAAGCCGCCCTTCCAGGCGGATGTGACCGAAACGCTGAAACCGGGCACAAACCATCTTGAAATCAAAGTCACGAACCTTTGGCCGAACCGGATGATTGGCGACCAGCAACCTTCGGCGGAGAAGAAATATACGTTCACCGACTACAAGCCCTATAAGGCGGATTCGCCGCTGCTCGAATCGGGTCTGCTCGGGCAGGTGAAGCTGTCTTCGGTAACTGTGCAATAGTCGCTTCCTGATTGCCGGCGCTAACTCGGTGCGCGGCACAGGAATCCACTGACGACAGGGGAAGGGCCGATAGCGGCAAACTGATGCGGTATGCCGCCATCAGCAGCCCGATTTTCCGGGTCAGCGATTCCACTGTTCGAAAGAGTTATTTGGACGAGAAGTGCCAATCAATGCCCTTAGGAGAACTCTCAATTTATGATCCAGGATTCAGCGCGAGCGGGCCGGTCCCGTCACGAAGGCCACTTACTGTTTCTGCTTTTACTTAGCACGCGCGCTCGATCATGCGAACATGGGAGACGAGTATCTCCAGTTGCTTGCGCCCTGGCGGCAGATGGTGGCTTCGGGATTGACCACGTGGGCGGAAAACCCGGAGCCGACGCGCTCCGATTCCCATGCGTGGAGCGCTCATCCCAACTTTGATTTTCTGACTATCGTGGCTGGCATTCGTCCGAAAACACCCGGATTCGCGGCGGTCACGATTGAGCCTCATCTTGGTTCGCTTAAGCACGTTGCATCTTCCATGCCAGCCTAAAGGGAAACATCGAAGTCGAATACAGACGTGAGTCCAGTGGGGTGAGGGCACAATCAACTTT
>QHZM01000376.1 GCA_003224665.1 Acidobacteriota bacterium | reverse complement strand
CGGCCAGGGGATATCCGGCCGGTGGCCGAGCACTGCGGCGTGACTCGACCCGGAATCGAACCACACGTCCAGGATGTCCGTTTCCTTGCGCAGTTTCGTGTTGCCGCACTCGGGACACTTCGCTCCCCGCGGCAGGAGATCCTCAGCCGCGTGCGCGTACCAGGCGTCGGCGCCTTCCTTCTTGAAAAGCTCGATCGCTTTCTTCGCCAGCCGCACTCCGAGCTTTGGAGGATCGATCAGCGGCTTCTTGCAAACGTCGCAGTGGAAGGCGGTGATAGGGACGCCCCAGACGCGCTGGCGGGAAATGCACCAGTCGGGCCGCGTGGCGATCATGTTTGAAATCCGCTCCTCGCCCCATTCAGGCGACCACCGGACCTTCTTGATCTCTTCGAGGGCGCGCGCGCGCAGCCGCTCGTGGTCGATGCTGATGAACCACTGCTCGTTGGCGCGAAAGATCACCGGGTTATGGCACCGCCAGCAGTGTGGGTAGGAGTGGGTCAGCCAGCCGGGAGGGCCGACCAGCGTTCCGCGCGACTTCAAGAGCTCGACGATCGGTTCGTTGGCCTCAAAGACCGTCTTGCCCTTGTATTCTTCGAGTCCCTCCGTAAATTCTCCGCCGTCACCGACCGGGCAATAAATCTCAAGGCCGTACTTGACGCCGGTTTCGTAGTCCTCGCGGCCATGCCCGGGCGCCGTGTGGACGCAGCCGGTGCCGTCTTCAGCAGTGACGTAGGTCGCGAGGACGCCCGGCACCTTGCGCTCGAGGAACGGGTGTTGCATTTCGATGCCTTCGAGCCGCCGGCCGGGGATGCGCGCCAGCACCGTTTCAGCCTTGAAGCCGGTCTCGTGACGCGTGGGGTCCCGGCGGCGGCTTTCGAGAAGGAAGGCTTCCCCGCTCTCATCGCCCAGCACGACGTATTCAAATTCAGGGTGAAAAGCTACCGCCATGCTCGCGGGAAGCGTCCACGGAGTTGTCGTCCAGATGATGACGGAGACTTTGCGGTCCCGCAGAGCGGGATCGAGTTTCGCCGGGTCCGAAAGCAACGGATATTTCACATAGATCGAGCGGCTGCGGTGGTCCTCGTATTCGACCTCAGCTTCGGCAAGCGCAGTCTTGTCGTGGATGCACCAATATACAGGCTTGAGCCCGCGATAAACGTAGCCTTTCTCGAGGAACTTCAAGAATATTTCGGCAGTCAGGGCTTCGTAGCCGTAGTCCATCGTCAGGTAAGGCTTGCTCCATTCGCCGAAGACCCCGAGTCGAATGAAGTCCTGCCGCTGCAAGTCAACGTACTTTTCCGCATAACGGCGGCAGGCACGGCGGACTTCCACCGCGCTCATCTTGATTTTGCGCGGCCCAAGTTCCTTGTCCACGTTGATTTCGATCGGCAGGCCGTGACAGTCCCAGCCCGGCAGGTAAGGTGTGTTGAACCCGGCAAGCGTCCTGGACTTGACGATGAAGTCCTTCAAAATTTTGTTGAGCGCCGTCCCCAGATGGATTCGGCCGTTGGCGTAGGGCGGCCCGTCGTGCAGCGTGAAAATGGGCGAGTTCCGGCGCGACTTCCGGACCATTCCGTAAAGGTCCATCTTTGACCACCTTTCGAGCCATTTGGGCTCGTTCTGGGGCAAATTGGCCTTCATCGGGAAGTCGGTCTTGGGCAGGTTGATGGTGAGTTTCAGATCGAGCGTTTTCTGCATCAATCCTCCGCCGGAACCGTAGTGACCGCATTATAGAGAACGGAGAAAGGAGGTGTCTAGCAAAGACGGACCACTCCGCGCTGTTTCGCGTCTTGTGCGCACGAGTATCAAATTGTGCTAAACTCAGTGGACAGGGGGCCATCGAATTGACCCGGTAAGGATTCCAGATCTCGCTTTCGAGGCAACTCCGCCGCTCTCGAGACCATCTTTTGAGAAGGTAGCCCAGGTATCCTGGACTCGAGCGAGACGATCACCGGGCCGAAAAGGAAAATTGACTGATGCCAACCACCAACGTCGAGTCCGGGAGCAGCTCAGTGGCCCGGCCGGTGGGAGCCGCGGCCCCGCCCGAACCGAAATACCAACTCACCTTCGTTGAGTCTCCCAACGTTCTTATTTCGATTCTCCGAGGCATCCAGGACCGCCTGCGCACCCCCAAGATCACCGTTCCGCCCCAGTACTACCGCGGCGAGGCACCTCTCCCCGTGGTCGAGATGCAGCCCTGGTACCGCGACCTGCACAATCAGATCAAGATCCTCTTCGAGCCGCTCCGCGACCCTATCAGCACGTACAACCGCCGGCAGGAAAAGAGACGCGCTCTGGTCGCGGCGCTAATTGCGTGCGCAGCAGCGGGGGCTGGCTGGTGGATTCAGACCGAGACGGGCCTGGCCGTCGGGGCCATTGGTGGATACGCCTTCGGATGGGCGGTAGGCATCATTTTGTTCAAGAAGATGGATTATCCCCCCGACATCTGGCAGGACTACCGGCCGCAATCGGCCTCCTGGGTGAATTCAGTCCTCGTGCACGCCCTCGGGCTTGTGGCGATCCTGCTTCCCTTTTACCTCGCGCAGATGATGAAGCCCGTCAAGGTGTCGGGCAAGGTTGAGATTGTGGACATTTCGCCCTACCTTGCCGATCTGGCGCCCTCCGAGAAGAAAGCGGGAGGGGGCGGAGGAGGAGGCGACCGCTCGCGGACGCCCGCGTCAAAAGGGGCGGTGCCCATGTTCGCGAAGCAACAGCTCGCACCACCAATGGTGAAAACGCCAAACCTTGCGCCCTTGATGCCGGTGCAGCCCAACCTCTTAGGCCCACCGGACCTCAAGCTGCCCCAAATGGCGGCAAACCTCTCCTTGGGTAACCCGCCGAGCGTCATCTCAGCGGCCTCCAACGGGCCCGGGTTCGGTGGCGGCATGGGCGAGGGCGAAGGCACCGGGATAGGTTCCGGCCGCGGAGGCGGGCTCGGGCCGGGAGAAGGTGGCGGGACCGGCGGCGGACCTTTCAGCGTTGGCGGCAACGTCAGCGAG
>QHZM01000375.1 GCA_003224665.1 Acidobacteriota bacterium | reverse complement strand
CTGACGACGGGGTAGTGGGTTTGACTCAAATCGAGGCGAGATCACTTTCCGCCATCGCCGTTTGGGAGGATCTGAGATTGAGGGCCATTTGTCCGATTTGCCGACTTACCGTCCAACTGGCCGACCTTCAGTGGAAGTGTGTCTTCACCCTGACGACAGCTTCCGAGTCGGCGACTATTCGGGAGTTGATCGGTTCAGTCAACACTACGGCGTCAGCGAGGACCTATCGGTGCGGAACCCTGGAATCCCACACTTTCCACAACGAGACCTCTGGGGCATTCGGGGCGGTTTCACTTCTCCGGTAAGTACGTTAACCAGGCATTGAGTCCATTTAAGATGGTGACGGGGGCAGTCAACCGTCTTGGAAGTCATGAACAGGTCCCGAGGGCAACCCGCTCAGGGCCGTTTCTTGCTTTCGTTCTGCGCGACCCGCGCCCTCACCAGTTTCTTAACAAGTGCAGTCGGCAGTGGCTTGTCGGTGGGGAAGTGGATGGTCCCTTTGGATGTGGAGAAGCCCTTAAGTTCGTTCTTGAACGCCTCGATCACGGACGCAGTAGGGAACAAACTGCAATGGTTCGAAAACGCGGCGAACCACACCAGCGGTCCTTTGTACTTGAATGTCGGTATCCCGTAGCTGATGGCCTCGGTAGCCTCCGGTGGCACAGCGGACCGAATCGCCGCGCGAATCTTGTTCAACGTGCCGCGGGCAGGTTCCGGGACGCCAGCAAGGTATTCGTCGACGTTTTTCGGAGCGCCATTGCCTTTCGCGGCAGAACTGCGATTGCCAGATTTCACTTTTTTCATGCGGGCAATGCTACAAGAAGCTCCAATTCAAGTCTATGCCTCAGCCCGGCGTGCAGCTGTTCGACATGAAAAATGCCATTGCGTCTTCCGACACACTTGCACTTGCCCGTATAGTCGCGTTACCGGACATTGGGAGTCAGGGTAGTTTGACTCTTCCAGCTTCGGATCCGAGGCAGTCTCATAGGCATCTGCCGGGAGGCGGCTAGCAAAAGCGATTGGAGTATCAGTAGGAGATTCGATAAAATAAAATCATGACTCTAAAAAAGGCGTCGCCTAAAAGCATCACCGAGTACATCAAGGCCGCCCCCAAAGAGGCTCAGAAGAAACTGCGTGAAATGCGTGCGTGTATTCGCACATCTGCGCCCGGCGCCAAGGAAAGCCTGAAGTGGGGGATGCCCGCCTTTTCCTATCGGAGGATACTGGTCACGTTCGCCGCGTTCAAACATCACATCGGCTTCTATCCCACGCCGTCAGCAGTGAGAGCCTTCGGGAATGATCTTTCGAAGTTTGCCACAGCTAGAGGGTCGATCCAGTTTCCGCTGGAGAAGCCGCTACCTCTACCTCTGATCCGCAAGATCACCGCGTTCCGCGTTCGAGAGAGTATCGAGGAAGACAGGAAATGGAGAACGTGACGGAAAACTATGCCTAAAACTACTCCCTGCAGTTAACAGGATAACATCAGCCAGACCCTTGCATCCGGAGTCGCCGCGAGGACTAACTCCTGGTAAGTCGCAAAACCGGACAAGTGCCCGTCGCCGGCCCCAAGCGGGGCTGGGGGAAATGGATCGCCCCTAGTCGCGTGTTTACCGATGGAGCGCGCGGGCGATTACTGATTCAACCCGAGTCACGGCGTACCCCGACACAACCCGTTATAGATGGGGGGCGACTATACGGGGGGATGCGTTGAGAATCGACTGATGCCTGCCAGGGGCGTAGCCAGAAAGCAAGCCGCCGCCCTCAGACCTCGCACCGTTCACGGGGTGGCTGGATTCTGGGCGGGAGCGATCTCGCTGAGCCGCTTGAGGTCGAGCACCATTTCACCCCGAGCGTCCGCCTCGAAAGCGGGGACGAAGCGCGCTCCCCAGACCACCTCTTCTTGGCGGTAGGAGTGGCGAACGTGGACCGTCTGGAAGAAAGTATCGTCGAAAGCCTTAATCAGAATCAGAAACTCGGCCTGTTGCCGGGTGAGGTGTTCGGCAGTTTGGCCCCAGAGCGGGCTGGCCTCGTCGATGGGATGAACGACCGTCCAGGTGAGCGGCAGGAACTGCACTGAGGGGCGTTCGAGCGTAAGAGGCTTGTACTTGCGCAGCAGTCCGCCGTCCAAGGGTTCCACGGTCATCAGGAGTATCCGGGCTTCAATCTCCATCAAATTGTTGCTGCGCCGATTCGCCACGCGGAATTGCAAGCTGGTGCCGGACTGATAGGGCGCCACTACCATCTGCCTGCTGAAGGCGAGGCGCGCCGCGGGCCTTGAGAATCGTCCGAAGAGCAGGCCGGTGGCAATGGCAAACGCCATCAGTCCGAGTAGGGCTTGAAACGCCGACACCAAGTTGGCTAAAAGGCCGTTGGGAGAGATCCTGCCGTATCCAACGGTGGTGAGCGTTTGAGCGCTGAAGAAAAAGGCACTCAGAAAGCGGCCCAGCGCCGTGCTTGCGTCAGCGCCGTTCAGGTGTTCGACGCCGATCTCGAGGTATGCGAAGGCAAACACCAGGTTGGCAACCACATACCCGGCGAAGATCATAGCCACGAAAACGGGCCAGGAGGTGTTGATCATAAAGAGATAGGGATGTACGTCCCGCCAGGTGGCGCCGCGGCGGCGAACATTGAATTGCCCATTCGGGTTGATGATTCGATGCAAGTCGCCGCGGTATTTTTCTGTAAAGCCGGGGTCGAACGAAGGCTTGTCCATAATTGCCGATGATAGAAGGACCCAGATGTTGATGTCCAGCAGCGTCCAGGGCCGATTATCGCATTGGTCCGCCCTGCCACCTTTTGGCGATGGTGCTTGGATCACGGCGCACTCTGCCACGCTAAGGCACAGGAAGGGTGCGCGGCGTTCAGTAGTTGAAGACCTCGCTCTTCACTTTGGCCTTTATCATAGATGATTGGTGGTTGAGGGGACCCATGCTAAACGTGATCGCTCCGTAGATCGCGCTCCCGCGACGAGCGGACCTCCTACCTCGGTGTCTGCCGTTTCAGGAACGTCCCCCGCTCGAGCTCCTGGAAGGCCTGTCGGAGCTGCTCCTGCGTGTTCATCACAATCGGGCCGTACCACGCCACCGGTTCCTCAAGCGGCTTCCCCGAAACCAGCAGGAACCGGATCCCATTGTCCCCGGCCTGGATC
>QHZM01000198.1 GCA_003224665.1 Acidobacteriota bacterium | reverse complement strand
TCCACGGCTGGCCCAAAGAGTGGGTCAACGCGCCGCCAAAATTCGAAGACTTGGGCGTCATCCCGTCCGGCAAGGGATATCGCATTCGCAAGCTCCGCTACGAAATCGTTCCCGGCTTTGTGTCAGCGGCAATCCTCTACGAGCCGGAGAACCTTCAAGGCAAGGCCCCCGCCGTCCTGAACGTCAACGGCCACGTCGGGCCGAGCGGGAAGGCCGTCGAATACAAACAGAAACGCTGTATCAACTTCGCCAAACACGGCATCATCGCCCTGAACCTCGAGTGGTTTCGCTTCGGCGAGCTGGGCCGGGAAGAAAACACGCACTGGTTCGGCGCGCACCTCGACCTCGTGGGCGCAAACGCGTTGGGCCTGTTCCTGCTCGAAATGCGGCGAGGCCTCGACTATCTCTACAACCATCCCCACGTTGACCGCGGCCGGCTGGGAGTGACGGGCCTTTCCGGCGGCGGCTGGCAGACTATCGTCCTCAGCGCCCTCGACGAACGGGTGACAGCCGCGGTCCCTGTGGCCGGCTATTCCTCGTTGAGCACGAAAGTCGAGGCCAGGCGCTATGGCGACCTGGGAGACCTCGAGCAGAACAGCACCGACCTGCTCGATGGCCAGGACTACACCCATCTGACGGCCATGATGGCTCCGCGACCGACGCTGCTGATCCATAACGCCGAGGACGATTGCTGCTTTCGAGGTCCGCTCGTCCGGCCTTTGACCTTCGACGCCATCCGACCGCTCTTCAACCTCTACGGGAAGCAGGATGCGCTGAGCTGGCACGAGAACCGCGACCCCGGGACGCACAACTACCACCTCGAGAACCGGGTCGAGACTTATCGCTTCTTCAGCAAACAATTCGGACTTCCGCCGATTGAAAGCGAAATCCCCGTGGGAGCCGAGCTCAAGAGCTATGAGGAGCTGGTCGTCGGCCTCCCGGCTGATAATCTGACAATCCTCGGCCTGGCGCGGCAGATGGCGAAAGCGATAACTCGCGAGCCTGTTCCTTCCGAACCCGCTGCCCAGGCGGCGTGGGCCGGCTCGAAAAGACAAAAGCTGCGGAATGTGCTTCGCTACCGGCCGCTCACCCTGGACCGTGTGTGGACGCTCGCCAACACCAAGAACAAAGGCGTCGAGACCCTGTCCTATCTCTTCGAAATGACCGATAGCGAGACGAAGGGCGGGCTGATTGCGAACGGCGTCTGGCTCAAGGCGATCGAGAGCCCGGGAAATGCCCCTTTGACGGTGATTCTGAACGATAAGGGGAAAAAAGATGCGGGAGCTGAAGTCTCGGACCGAGTCAATCGCGGCGAACAGGTCCTGGCTCTCGATCTGCTGTTCACCGGCGACGCCTGGAAGGACACAGAGCCGTATTCCTACGCTCAGATCCTGGGCGCCCTTGGCACTCGGCCGCTGGGTCTTGAGGCAGGTCAACTTCTAGAGATTGTCCGCTGGACTCGAGGGAAGAGCGGAGCGGCCAGAGTGCGTCTCGAGAGTACCGGAATTCGAAACCAGGTGGCGGCACTGGCTGCTGCCGCGCTCGAGCCGGACTTGTTTTCGGAGGTCAAGATTCGAGAAGGGATGCGAAGCCTGGATAACCTTCTGGAAGTCCCGGTGACTTTTCAGCCAGACTTTTGGTCACGTCGCGCGCCCCGCGTTGACGAAGTGTGGCGATTCCAGCATCGTTTCAGTGTATGAGCGGTCCGGCGTGTTCCTGGCGCGAGCCGCATTGTATTCTTTTCAGGTGAGTGGGATATTATGCCGCCTATGTCCATGACTCGTCGCGGATTTTTGGGCGCGAGCATGACCGCCGCGCTCTACTCGCGCGTGCTGGGCGCGAACGACAGGGTCCAGGTTGGGTTCATCGGATACGGCCTGATCGGCGCTCAGCACGTCCACGATTTCAAGAAGCAAAATGATGTTGACCTGGCAGCCGTCTGCGAAGTGCATCAAGGAAGACTCGAGGAAGGCGTTGCGGCCTGCGGGGCGGGGGCGAAGGGTTACCGCGATTTTCGGCGGCTACTGGAGGATAAGGATATCCAGGCCGTGGTCATCTCCACGCCCGACCACTGGCACGCCTTGATGTCCATTCTGGCCTGCGCGGCCGGCAAGGATGTGTACGTCGAAAAGCCTTTGACCCTTTTTATCGAGGAAGGGCGATGGATGGTCAAGGCAGCGCGACGGTACAACCGCGTGGTTCAGGTGGGCTCGCAACAACGAAGCGGCAGGCACTATCAGAACGCCATCACCCTTCTCGGAAGCGGCCGACTGGGCAAAGTCCACAGTGTGCGCATGGGCGCATTCCGAAATGTGATGCCGGGATTCGGCTCTCCGCCGGATTCAGAACCGCCCAAAGACCTGGACTATGACCTTTGGCTCGGGCCGGCGCCTCTCCGTCCTTACAACAAAAATCGCAGTCTTTACCACTTCCGCTGGTTCTGGGACTACTCCGGAGGACAGGTCACCAACTTGGGGGCGCACGAGATTGACGTGATCCAGTGGGCGATGGAGGTCAAAGGACCTACTGCCGTTTCCTCGAGCGGCGGGCGCTTCGCCCTCAAAGACAACGGGGAAACCCCCGACACACAAGATGCGACTTTCGAGTACCCGGGCTTCACGACTGTCTGGTCGCATCGCGAGGCATGCGAAGGAGGCGGGGCCGGCGAAGGACTCACGTTTTACGGGACCAAAGGGAGCATGTCCCTGTCCCGTTCAGGATGCGAAATCCGAGCGGACGCCAAGATGCCGCCCGAAAATCAGATCCCGCAATTCCTGGGGCACCCCGTCGGCGGCCCGCAAGCGCATCGGGATGTGGAACCGGTCCCCTGGACGGAGGCGCTCAGGGAACGGGCCTCGAACGATTTGTTTGCCTCCCACGCCAGAAACTTCCTCGATTGCGTGAAGTCCCGTGAGCGGCCGGTGGCCGATGTCGAAGAAGGCCACAGGACCGCGACTGCCTGCCATCTTGCCAATATTTCCCTTCACGTAGGCCGGAAGGTTTACTGGGATCCCGACCAAGAAAAAATTCCGGGTGACCCGGAAGCCTCCGCTTACCTCCTTCGACCGTATCGAAAACCTTGGGACGAGGTCCTGAGAAGCCTGAACTTGTGACGTCGTTGTGACGTCCTCCCGTGCAGGCTCGGGGAAAGCATAGTCATAGAAATCGGACCGCCCTTTCGTGTGATGAATCGTCGAGACTTCATGGCTACCATCGTTGCGGTCTTGCCCCCGAATTTACGGGAGCGTCCCCCGATTCGAACTTCGCTGCCCGGCTCGTCACCCGAGCCAGGAATTATTTCAGACGCAAGTTTTCCCGGCGAAAATGGAGGTGCAAACACAACGGACTTCGCGGCTCCGGCCCGCACAACCATGGGGGTCTGTGTTTACTCTTTTCCCCTTCAGCGTCCCAGGTCCGCAATGCAATTTCTCGAATATTGCTATTCCCTCGGTGCCGGCGGAATCCAGACGGAACTTGAATCTCTTGAACCCGAATACACAAAGAGGCTGCGGCAGCGCGCCGAAGAGCTGGGAATGTACTTGGAGGTCATCGCGGCCCTGCCAAAGGAAGACGCTGCCGGTTTTGAACATACGGTAAAAGCCGCCAAGGAGGCAGGGGCTATCTGCCTTCGAGCGGCATGCCTCGATGGCCGGCGCTATGAGACCTTCGCGAGTCTGGACGAATGGAAAAGTTTCGTCGACGCGTCGAGGGCCAAGATTTCCCGCACCTTGCCGCTGCTCGAGAAACACCGGATGGCGATGGGGATCGAAAATCACAAGGACTGGACGACCGATGAGCTCGTTGCGCTCATGAAGGAGTTCAGCAGCGAATACTTCGGGGTCTGCATGGATACCGGCAATAACATCGCGCTGCTTGACGACCCGATGGACCTGGTCGAGCGCCTGGCCCCGTACGCCGTGACCACGCACATCAAAGACATGGGAGCGGAAGAATATTCTGATGGGTTTCTGCTCTCCGAAGTGCCGCTGGGCGAAGGGATGCTCGAAATGAAACGCATCGTAGGGACGATTGCGAAGGCGCGGCCTACAGCAAAATTTACCCTTGAAATGATCACGCGGAATCCCCTGAAGATCCCCTGCCTCACCGAGAAATATTGGCGAACCTTTCCCGACCGAAGCGGCCAAAGCCTAGCGAGGACTTTAGCCCTGGTCCGAGCCCACCAGCCCCGTCGGCCACTCGAAAGACCTGAGGCCCTAGATCGCCCTGCGCAGGCGAAACTCGAAGAGAACAACGTGAAGAAATGCCTCGCTTACGCCCGTGAACAGTTGGGACTGGCGCCGCTGGACCGAGCCAAGAACCCTTCACGAAGGTCCTGGAAGTTGAGTCCCGGGCCTTTCCGGAATAATTTCGAAGAAATGAAACTCAGGTTTTGAAAATTCGAAAGCGAGATCCACGCCAACAGTCCAGGGTTTTGAAGCGCTCGGAACATGCAATCCCTTCATTTCGTTTTACCTGTATAATACGTTCAGGCGGTCCCAAATAAGGCTTCAAGCGGAGGCTCCGAGATGGCACAGCACACGGTCAAATGCGTGAAGTATCAGAAAGAACTCCCGGGCCTCGACGAGCCGCCTTGGCCGGGTGAACTGGGAAAGAAAATTTACGAGAACGTCTCGCAGGAAGCCTGGAGCCTCTGGCTCGAACACCTGAAGATGATTATCAACGAATACCGCCTGAGTCCCGCATCCAAGGAAGCCCAGGAAATCATCGCCTCGCAGATGGAAGATTTCTTCTTCGGCAAAGGCGCGGCGCTTCCCCCCGGGTACGTCCCTCCTCAGAAAAAAGCTTGACCGGCGACCCTTTCGAGTTGGCAGAACCCCTGCCCTCACCCAAGACCAACTCTTCAAGTCCGCCCGGATCGAATGGCGCCGGTCTTACTTGACGATCGGCCATCCCCCAAAGCTGATTTCGACCGGCCAAACCCGAAGACGCGCGCCCGATTCAGATCACTGGAAGCTCTGGACCGACGGTGAACTTCATCTTGCGGTGGGCAGCCCGCAATGCTTCTTCAACGAACCCGGGAGAGGGTCCGCGGGCGAAAATGAAGCCAAGGTAGCTCGCTCCCTCCGGCAAGGGGACAAGTTTTTCATTGGGCTTTACCGTGATGTGAATCTCTTCGACACCGGGAATCCTTCGCGCCTCTTCCACCCCCTCGACGCCCTGAAAGGCGCCCGCCGCCGGTATGGGAATCATCATCACTCCGGATGCCGGCTCCTCGCGGCGCGCCTTGCGGACGTCTTCGCCGAGCGCCAGACGGATCAGCAACTCCTCGAGCGAGAGGTCGCCCGAGACGCCGGCTAAACTGAACCTCAGCGCGCGCGAGCACAGCCCGCCAATCGGCCGGGCGGCTACCTCGAGCACCCACACGCCGTCCGAGTTGATGCGCACTTCGGCATGGAGCGGCCCGTGGTGGAGCCCCAGGGCACGCGCGGCCCGGCCGAGCGTCTCGACCACTTGGCTTTGAATTTCCGGCTTCAGCCGCGAAGGTGTGACGTAGATCGTCTCTTCGAAAAAGGGGCCCACCAAAGGTTCAGGTTTGTCGAATATCGCGAGGACTCTAAGCTCCCCTCGTTCCATCAACCCTTCAACGGCGACCTCGTCTCCCTCGACGTACGCTTCAGCCTGGATAAAATCGCTCGTGTCTTCGCGCATGACCCGGACCTCTGGGCTGCGCAGCAGTTGCTCGATCCGCCCGAACGCCCCGATGAACTGGTCGGCGTCGTCAGCTCGAATCACGCCGCGGCTGGCGGAGAGGGCCAGCGGCTTCAATACGCAAGGGAAACCCACCCGCTCGCTGACTAAAGGGAGAAGCTCCCGAGGGTCCGCGTCAATATGGAAGCGGAGAAAAGACGGCGCGTTGACTCGAGCGGCACTCAGCCTTTCGCGAAAAAGGGACTTGTCGCGGCAGGCGTCCGCGGCTTCGGGCGGGTGATAGTGCAGCTTGAGGGCGCGACAAGCCCGCGCCGCTGTCGGTGTGGGCCGATCGCCGAGAGCAACGATCGCGTCAACAGGGCTCGAGCGGGCGTAGTCCACTATCCGCCGTGCCGATTCTTCAGGGTTCTCGAACCGCAGCGGGAGCGCGCCGTCGCGCCAAGGGTCTTCGAGAATGCGGCACCGGTCCGTCCCAAAGATTACTGACAAACCGATTTTCTTCGCAGCCTCGACAAAGGCGCGCGTCTGATATCCCGTTGTCGTACACAACACGAGAAGCCGCCTGTCGCGAATGGATGGGTTCATCGAAGCTCGGTCGAACGCGGGCAGAGCCACCAGGAGGAGGCGATTACACTAATGCTTCTGAGGGTCTTGGGGGGACCAACTGGTCCCCGGCAGGCTCCGCTCAACAGTACCAGGGTTCCGTCAGGTAAGGGATCGCGGCGCGAGAAACGCGCACGTCGGGCTCGGGGATTCGCGGAAGGGTCAAGCCTGCCATTTCGTGAGCGAGCTCCCAGACGCGCGAAAAGATTGTCCGCCGGGAGTCTCCCCTTTTCTCCCCTCGCAGGACCAGCTCCTGGGTTCTCGAGCAGAGAACGTCAACGTGCGGGTCACTGTGCGTCCAGGGATAAACCAAGCCGGCCTTGTCGAAGCGATCGACCATTTCACGCGCCTCAGGGAGCTCCAAAAGACATGACCCCAAAGGAATCAAAAGACGGATGGCGAGCTGGACCGGCGCTACCGCCTCAACCAGCCCCAGCCGCGCGATCGAAGAAAGCAGTTCACAGTAGCCCTCGAGCGTGATCCAAGGGGTGAAGGCGATGAAAGTGGGGGCCAGGACAAGGCTCTCGTGACGGAAGATTTCGACCACGCGAGTGAAGTCAGCGTAAGTGTGGCCCTTGTCGAGCCGGGCAAGAACACGGTCGTCGATAGACTCGACAGCGCTCGTCACAAACAGGCACCCGGTGTCCCGGAGCGTGGAGATGTCCCGCGAATATTTCAGCAGGTGTTCGATCTTAATCGTTACATCGTAGCTCAGGTGCGGGTGCTCTTCGTGGACGGCCTGAACGATCGAGAGAGCGTGGCGAGGCCCGTTGAAAAAATCCGGGTCACCGAAAGTAATGTGTTCAGCTCCCGCCGCGACCTGCCGCCGAATGTCTTCGAGGACCACTTCCTGTTGGACAATCCTGAACCGCCCTCCGTAAACTGGCACAATCGGGCAGTGGCGGCAGAGGTGTTTGCAGCCGCGACTCGCCTCGGTGTAACCAGCCGTGCGTCTATGCCCGTCGCCGGCGGTGACATGGGCGTACCGAATGAGCGGCGGCAGCCCGCCCCGCTCGGGCACAAGGAATTCTTGTCTGGCCAGTGAGATCAGGGGCTCGGGCTGGGGAGGCCAGCCGCCCACGGCAGGCGGTGCTTCCGTTGCCAGGCCGGCCTTGCCCGACGGCGCAGACTCCTGCCGGCGGGCACGGGCGCGCTCGAACGCCTGAACGAGGCCTGCTTCGAATTCGCCGCCGAGGACCGTCTCCGCGCCGAGCTCACGGAGGTAGCTTTCATTGACGGGCGCGTACAGGCCGTAAAAGCACAGGGGAGCGCTCGGGTTCAACTTGCGAATCGAGGGCAGAAGGCTCACGGCGAGCCGCGTCGCCGTATGCATGGGAACGAAGAACGCGATGAAATCTGCGGAGCGCACGGGTTGCTCCTGCAAGGACTCTCGTGAGAGGTCCATGCAACTGACCGAGGCACCGGCGCGGCGAAGCCAGGCGGCAGGAGAGGCCAGCCCGAAAGGCTGTCGGCCAAGTTCGTAAGTCGAAATCAGAACCGCGTTCACCGACGACACTGGCACAAATCACCTTTCTCTGCTCAACGGATCCAATACACATCTTACCAGAGGCGCAGGGTTGGCCCAACGACCAGCCGGCTGCTCCAGCGATGACCAGACGCTCGTCCACCTCTGGGCCCCGGCTTCTTTCGCGGCGAGCCTGCCCGAGACCGAAACAGAAGATGGAGCGGCTTCCGGACCTATTGGGTCGCGGGTCGGTATCCCGTCTTCCCGGCTTTCTTCATGGCTTCAACGCCTTCCTCGACGGTTAACAGTGGCGTCGTCTTGACAGATTTACACGCCCCGCCCGAGGCAAAAGCCATGGCAATCCCTGCGGCGCTTACGTTGTCGGGCATCTGGACGACAACGATGATGTCGTAGTCACCAAATGTAAACCATGCGCCCTCGATTTTCCCCCCAAGGTTTTCGATTGAGGGTCGGATCGCTTCTACGCGATTCTGCGGGGTCTTGACCAGGGCTGCCCAGCCCTCAGGTGTGTACGCTGCTTGAATCAAGTAATGAGGCATAGGAGCCTCCCTCTATTTTAGAGTTTCCGGACTCTGTCGAGCCCTTCCCGTCCTCGCGCCGCGAGGACACGAGACTTTCTGTTATCAATTGGGCATCGAATCAACCGAAAGTCCAGCAGACCGATTGTCGGGACCTCAGATGTTGGTGACGACTTGTATCGTTACAACTTCCCCTGGCCAAGTCAAGCAGGGCGCGGCGCTACGTCGGCACGTGGAAAGCTTGCCAAAATGGCCTCCCCAGGGTTTCCATCAGATCCCGCTGGCGGTAGGGGCGCTTGATTTTTGGACGGCCTGTCGCTAACATGCGTTTCTTTCGATCGTATTTGCCGGGGGAATACCTTATGACCCGTTCAAAAGGGCCGCAGGACGAGGGCCGACGCGGCGCGCTCAAGAAAATCGCTTTGGGCGCCGGCGGGATAGTTTCCCTTCCAATTTTGGGTCAAAGCGCCGCCTCGCCAAGCGGTGCACGTGCCGCGCATCAGCATCCGGGCGGTCACGCTGCGACAAGCGCGGATGCCAACTGGAAACCGCTTTTCTTTGACGACCATCAGAACGAAACCGTAATAGCCGTCACTGACCTGATTATTCCCCAGACCGACACCCCCGGTGCCAAGGCCGCACAGGTGAACCGTTACATCGACCTGGTGCTGAGTGAAGAGGAGCCGGCAAAGCAAAAGCGATTCATTGAAGGCTTGGCGTGGATCGAGGCCCGGAGCCGGAAGCTCCACGGCAAACCGTTTGTTCGCCTCACGCCGGAGGAACAGACTGCCCTTCTTGTCCCGCTGGCGGACCCAGGGAACAAGGACCCTGAAGACAGGCCCGGAGTGGAGTTCTTCCAGGAAATCAAAGACATGACGATTTTCGCGTATTACACTTCCGAAATCGGTATGAACCAGGAGCTCGAATACTGCGGCGACGACTACCACGCCGATTATCCGGGAGCCTGCACGCATCCCGAACACCAGAGTTGAGGTCAAAAAACTTATGGGGTCTTATGTCCAAACCCTTCTGATTCTATTGCTGGCCGGTGCGGGCCTGCTGCCGGTCCCTCTGAAGTCTGCGGAAGGAGACCAGCCGGATGGCGCGGGCCTTTACAAGCAGAAGTGCTCGATGTGCCACGGCGCAGAGGGGAAGGGATTCACCGCCCTGAAGACGCCGGACTTTACCGACCCGAAATGGCAGGAAGGCATTACGGACAAAGAAATCGTCGAGACCATCAAAAACGGGAAGAAAGGCACTCCCATGCCTGCCTTCGGCGACAAGCTGAAGGACGACGAGATTCAGGCCCTGGTGGCGTATATCCGGTCGCTCAACAGCAACAAGAAATAACCGCCCGTTGGCGGGTTAAATTCGCGTTACGGCCCCCCTTTTCACCAGTCCGGAATAGGAGAGACCGATGGACCAAGTCCGGGTTGGAATCATAGGTTCCGCTTTCTCCTCGAATATCCACGCTGAAGCATTCCAGGAAGTCCCGGAAGCCGTTCTGGCTGCTGCCTGCTCACCCAACAAAAAACACGTCGAAGAGTTTGCCAGCAGATGGAAGATCCCCATCTTCGTCACCGACTACCGGAAAGTCCTAGACCGAAAAGATGTTGACGTCGTCGTGGTCGGCATCCCCAACGACATGCACCGCGAAGTGGTGGTGGCTGCGGCCAAGGCCGGCAAGGACGTCATCATCGAAAAACCGCTCGCCCACACCCTCGAAGACGCGGACGCCATGGTCGCTGCCTGCAAGAAGCACAAAGTGAAGTTAATGTACGCGGAGACTATCTGCTTTTCGCCGAAATACGTTCGAGCGAAGAAGCTGGTGGACGAAGGCGCCGTCGGAAAGCTATACATGGTGAAGCAAGGTGAAAAGCACTCCGGGCCCCACTCCGACTGGTTTTACGACGTCCAACAGTCCGGGGGAGGGTCGATCATGGATATGGGCTGCCACGGGATCGAGTGGGCGCGCTGGATGTACGGCAAGCCCAGGCCCAAGAGCGTCGTGGCGCACTGCCAGCGCGTCCTCCATACCGGGCGCACCAGGGGCGAAGACAATTCGGTTGTCATTCTGGAATTCGAGGGCGGTGGGATCGCTGTGATTGAAGATAGTTGGGCGAAGCACGGCGGCATGGACGACCGCATCGAACTCCACGGCACTGACGGCGTGGTCTATTGCGATTTGCTGCACGGAAGCTCGATGGAGACTTACAGCCAAAAGGGATACGGCTACGCCGTCGAGAAGGCGGGCGAGACCAGAGGCTGGACCTTTACTGTCTTCGAGGAAGCCCACCTCTATGGCTTTCCCCACGAAATGCGTCACTTCATCCAGTGCATTTTGAATGACGAGCCTCCCCAGGAGACCGGTGAGGACGGCCGCGCCACGCTCGAGATTATTTACGCCGCTTATGAGTCCGCGGGGACGGGCAGGAAAGTCACATGGCCTTATAAGCCGAAAAAGCCCGGCGAGGTCCCGGTCAACGCATGGTTAAAAGCCTGAGCGGTCGCTCTTGTCGCGGCGTCTGAGCCGTGAGGGGACAAACCCGCTTCGGACAAGTCAGGCAAAGCTCGAGCGCCGGAAGAGCGAATTTGTCTGACTTAAGAAAGGGTTACTTCATGCCGCGCCAATCAGCCAAGCCAACCGAGAGTCTGGAAGCTCGCCGCGAGTTCCTCCGCAAAGCGGCCACGGGGCTGGCGGCGGCATTCGCCTTTGAAAACCGGGCGCCGGCCACAGGGGCACGGCCGGAGGCGGCGGGAGGATTCGCCGCCGCGAGTCAAGCCAAGGAAATACGCGATCCCAAGCCCGGGATCCGAATCGGTGTCTTCGACACGGCGTTTCGTGAGCTTTCCACCGAGCAGTTGGTGGAGTTGATCAAGGAGCTGAAGATTGAAGCCGTCGAAATCGGATCGGGGAACGACCCGGGGAATGCGCACTGCGACCGGGAGGGTCTGCTGGCCGACGACGCCAAGCGGCGCGCGTATGCCGCCCTTTTCGAAAAGAACAATATCTTGATCAGCGCGTTCAGTTGCCACGGGAACCCTGTCCACCCGGACCGCGAGAAGGCCCAGCGCGAAGACCGCGTCTATCGCCGGAGCATTGACCTCGCCGCCAGGATGGGCGTCAACCGCGTCGTTTGCTTTTCCGGTTGCCCGGGCGACGGGACGGGAAAACATCCCAACTGGATTCAATCCCTCGAGACACCCGAATACGAGCAGATTCTCCAGTGGCAGTGGCGGGAAGTCCTGATCCCCTATTGGAAGGATTTGGCCGGCTACGCGCGGCAACGAAACGTCAAAATCGCGATTGAGCTGGACTCCGGGTACTCGGTCTTTAACGTGGGCACTCTGTTGAATCTGCGTCACGCGGCGGGGGATAACGTCGGGGTCAACCTCGACTTCAGCGGCATATTTCAACTCGGTATCGAACCCATGGCGGTCGTGAAGAAGTTGGGCGAAGAGGGATGCATCTACCACATGCACGGCAAAGACATCTTCATTGACCCTGAGAACACCGCCGTAAACGGCCTGACAGACCTCACTCCCTATAGCGATCTCGCTCACCGCTCCTGGTCTTACGCCGATATCGGATTCGGTCATGACTTGGCGGTTTGGAAAGGCATCGCGCAGACGCTCCGGGCCGTGGGCTATGACCACGTCATCAGCATCGAGCACGAGTCGCCCTTTACTTCCGAGCGGGTTGGCGTCGCCAGGAGCGCGCAGGCGCTCGAGCAGGTCCTGCTCGACCGCGCTCAAATCCTCTAGCCCGGACTCCCCAACCTTGTGGCAATATTGCTTTGCCCGCCCCGGGAGCACACTCGGGCGCGCGGATGATCCCGGCGATGGACCACATCGTTGAGCTCCGGAACGTCAGCAAGCGCTACGGGAACCACACGGCGCTTGAGAGTTTCTCACTGGCGGTCGGGCGCGGTGAATTCTTGACTCTGCTCGGCCCGAGCGGGAGTGGCAAGACGACGCTCCTCCGGCTGGTCGCGGGTTTTGAGCAGCCCGAGTCTGGCGAAGTCCTGATCGACGGGAAAGACGCCTCCTCCCTCCCTCCTTACCACCGCAACGTCAACACCGTTTTCCAGCATTACGCCCTGTTCCCCCATTTGACCGTTTACGGCAACGTGGCCTTCCGAGCCGGCAGTCCTACTCCTCGACGAGCCCCTCGGCGCGCTCGACCAGAAGCTGCGCCAGCAGATGCAGGTCGAATTGAAGCGGTTGCGGGAGCGGTTGGGCATCACTTTCATCTTCGTAACTCACGACCAAAGTGAGGCGCTCGTAATGTCCGACCGGATCGCCGTCATCAACCGCGGACGCCTTGAGCAGGTGGGGAGCGGCGAAGACATCTACGAGCGGCCTCGCACCCGCTTCGTCGCGGGGTTTATGGGGGTCGAAAATTTCTTCGAGGTCACCTGCACGGGTCTTGCGGATAAGGCTGCCCGCTTCGAGACTTCGGCGGGACTGACCCTCTGGGCGAAAAATGGTTGTGACTTTGCAGAGCGGATTCAGGCCACCCTGGCCGTCCGGCCCGAGTGCGTTCGCCTGGCGCTCGACTTCCCCGGAGCAACGAATGGACCGCTGAACCTGCTTCAAGGAGAGGTGGTCGAGGCCATCTACGAAGGAGGGAGCCGTCGCTGGTCTGTTCGATTGCCGAGCGGAGAACATTTGGTCGTCCGCGAGGCAAATGCAGGCGATTCCTCTGTGCTGGCCGGGACAGGGTGCGGCGCCCGGGTCTACCTTTTCTGGGAACCGGAGAAGAGCCTCGTTTATCCGTGCGAGGGCGCACGCTAGCCGGCGCGGGCACTGGCGGGTGAGCTACCGCTCCTCACACTCGACATTTCCCCGGAACTTGGCTCCGAAATACGTTGCCCGAATCCGAGACCGTTCAAATTGGGCGGTGAACGCCGAGGCTGCCGGATTCAACCAATGTGATTCAACCAATGTGCTTGAAAGGAATCTGGAGCTCGCCTATCATTCGGCACGGATAGTAATATCAAAGCGAGGGATCTCAGCTAAGGCCCAAACAATGGGGCTCATCTGCAAGGCGTGAGGAGATCAATGGCCGCAATGGCGAAACAGGTCAAGGCACCTGCGAAAACGCAGGCGACAGCCCCTGAAAGCGGGCCCGGCCAAAAAGTAGTGATCCGATATACCGACGGGCGCGTGCAGCGGGCTTTCCTGAGCAAAGGCGACGAGGCGTCGCTGATCGACAGCAGGACGGACACCTTAGTCGTGAAAGACTCGAACGGGAAGCCCGTGAAGGTCGAGGCCTCTGAAATCAAGGCCGTCTTCTTTGTGAAAAGTTTCGAGGGCAACCCCGACTATTCGGAATTCAAAGTCTTCAGCAGCCGGCCCGGCGGGAAGGGAATATGGGTTCGGGTCCATTTCAAAGATGGCGAAGTCATTGAGGGCGTGGCGCCGAACAATTTCGATACGTTCTCCAAATCAGTTTTTTACATGACTCCACCTGATCCGGGGTCGAACAACCATGCTGTCATCGTCTCGAAGCTCTATCTTACGGAAATGCTGGTGCTCGGGCTTGCAGCAGACTAAAACCTCCTTGGCTCTCCCCTCATAGAGGACTGACCCGGCCTCAGACCGGGATCCAGGACGACCCGTATTGATTCGATGAGTAGCTACGGCGTGCGCCCGGGGTTTGCTCCCCACGTCAAAGAGAGGTGGTCGTTGTTGACTACGACGTTGAGCGTCGGCAAGGACTGCGGAAGAGACACGGCGGGGATAGTGCTGCTGAGATCCGTGGAGCCGTCGGGCGATGCGACGCGCACGGAGATCTCGTCTGCGCCGTCAGGCACGGTGAGGGCCCGGGCGAGTGTCCCTGAATAAACGCTTTTGATCCCGAAGATTCCTCCTCTTTTCTTGCCCCTCAGGTTCCCGATGAAGATGGTTTTCGTGCCGCTCGAGATAGTCAGGGTCGCCACTGCGAGGTCGTGCTTGCAAACAAGTTGAACCAGTTTTCGCGTCGCTGGGGCTCTGGTCGTGAGTGCCCGACCTGTTGACGGCCGCCCTGAAGTGGAGACAGAAGCGGCTTCGGGTGCAGGTCTCGGATTGGATTTGGATGGCATCCGGCTCGCGCGGAGCGAGCCGTCGTGGTCAGCGCGTTTCGTCGCTTCAACGAGGGGCGGGCTCTCCGGAAGGTTAGCGGCGGGCACGACAGGTTCCTGAGCCCGCGGAGGTCCTGGAAACGGAGGAGCGACAAGCGGTTCAACAGATGTGGCCTCACGGGCTGCATGCGCAGTCGCGCTCCAATTTC
>QHZM01000374.1 GCA_003224665.1 Acidobacteriota bacterium | reverse complement strand
ATCCGGTCGACACAATCTCACAGCTGTCGACTGGTACTACACTCATGCGGGTTTCAGAGTGCGCGTTCTGACCTTCTCTGAGCCCGCCGGTCCTACCTTAGTTCCTACAAAATTTAGATACTGTGGTTTGCGGACGGTGGCTGATATTGCGGCAGCGCTGAACGTTGATGCCGCTTTATTTCGCCCAATCGCCGGGAGGCGGCTGGGACATGGGGAGCCTGGTGCGGCAAACAACCGCGCGCTTCGGCGGCAAGGGCGGCGGGACTCGAGACTTTGCCCAGGGCGGCGGCTTGTCGGATGAGAAGCTCGAAGAAGCACTCGAATTCGCGAAGGGCCTGCTCGGGCAGCATTGAAGCGGCCCGCTTTTCTTCTCGAGTTTCATCGGGAACGGGAAATTGTCGGGTCCGCGAGAGTCGTGCTATATTTTGAAGAGCAGTCAGGAAAGAAAGGGCGCGTAGCTCAGTTGGGAGAGCGCGGCGTTCGCAACGCTGAGGTCGAGGGTTCGAATCCCTTCGCGTCCACCAAAGACCTTCGTTACTGAAAGACAAATACGTCTGTTTAGCGAGTCGAGACGCCAATGAAGTGCCCCAAATGCGGTCAAGAAAACCCCGAGACCGTGCAGTTCTGCCGACGCTGTCACGCGCCTCTCCGAATCACTTGCCCCGCATGCCAGCACGCCCAGGCACGCGGGGAGAAGTGCGAAGCATGCGGTGTGGACTTCGCAAAATACGCCATGATCCTGGGGCTTCAAATGAAAACTCAGGCCACCCAGGAACGGGAACGGGTTCGGTCCCGTGGGGCTGTGATCAAGCAAATTCTTCTTCTCCCGATCACCGGGGGGTTCTCACTCTTGAAATTTATCCGCGACCGTCTTCGAGGTGAGTGACTGCCTCGAAGCGCTCGCCGGGTCAGGGCCTTGCGGCGGACCCGCCTTGCGGAAAATTCCGCCTTTGCGCCTTGGGCGCAATATTCCCAACCAACAGCCGGACCTCGGCGGCAAGCCTCTCGAGACCGCGACACTACCGCCCGCGTGGATTAATTCTCGGATGAAAGGGAAAGGTTTGGGGGCTACTTCGGGCCCTTGCTGGCCATGTACTTTTTGGCCCGGGCGAGGAGTTCCTTAGCCTGCGGCAGGTTCTCGAGGGCTTTCTGGACGAGTGCGTCGCTCGCGATGCTAATCCGATGCGCCTTGTCTTCACCGTAGATGGCGCCGACGATCTGCGCGCGGATGCCGGTCTTGATGTAGTCCTGGTTTTCCTTCACGTCCTGGTCGGAGAGCGAAACCTTTTCTTTGGCGAGGAATTGCTTGAACTCGTCAAGCACGTCGTCGGTCACCTGGAAGTCCGGGCGGACGGTCTTGTGGGTTCCGAGGTAATTCTTGCCGAAGTTGAAGAACACGTCGTGCTGATAGAGCGTCTGCTGGGCCGCCGATAACTTGGGGTCGGAGACCTGGAGGTCCGGCGCAATCCCGCCCCCGCCGTAAACTTCGCGGCCTCCGTCGGTCAGCCGCACTTCGCTGTGGGGCATGGGAGCGTTTTGCAGGTGCCAGTAGTAGTCGTAAAGGGAAACGTTCGCGTAGTCGCGCTGGATAAGCCGGCCGCTCGGCGTATAGTACCTCGCGGTGGTCAGCGCCAGCCCCGTCCTCTCACTCAGCGGGTACACCGTCTGGACGAGCCCTTTTCCGAAGCTCGGCTCACCCATCACCAACGCACGGTCATGGTCTTGCAGCGCGCCCGTCACGATCTCAGCGGCGCTGGCGGTCAGCCTGTTGATGAGCACGACTATGGGATACTCGTTCCCGCGGTCGCCCTTGGTTGCATAGTAGCGCTTCTCATTTGAATTCCGACCGTAGTGATAGACGATGAGCTGGTGCTTTTCGAGGAAGTGGTCGGCGACCTGGACAGCTTCCTGGAGCAACCCGCCCGGGTTGTTTCGCATGTCGAGGACCAGCCCTTGCAGGTTGCTATCGTCGAGCTTTTTCAGCGCCGAAGTGAGCTCCTCGTTTGTTGTTTCATCGAAATTGATGATTCGGATATAGCCCACACCCAACTTGAGCAGGAAGGCGTCATCTACGCTAGCTTTGGAAATTTCGTCCCGGACGATCGTGAATTCCAGCGATTCGTCGGACCCCTCGCGCGCGGCCGTCACGTGGACGACCGTCCCCTTCGGCCCCTTGAGCATTTCGGCCACTTGCGGGGTGTTCAGGCCTTCGGTCGATTTGCCGTCAACCCGGACGATCAAGTCGCCTGGACGCAGGCCGGCCCGAAACGCCGGTGAGCCGGGAATGGGAGCGATCACCACCGTGACCAGTTTGCCCATCTTGCCCGGGCGCGCCTGAATCTGCATGCCGACCCCGTAGTATTTCCCCTCCTGGTCTTCGCGGAGCTGCGCGTAGGCCCGCGGGTCAAAGAAATTGGAATGCGGGTCGAGCGTTCTCAGCATCCCCGGGATTGCGCCCAGGGTGGAGTTGGTGGGACCGAAAATCGCCTGGTCGGGATCGACCGGGTCGGCGTAGTTCTGTTCAATGACGTGGTAAACCCTGCTGAAGGCCTCGAGGCCGGCTTTAATGTCGGAGTCGTCGCTGCCCGCGGTCGTGGCCTCGACGCGGCGGCCGTAAATGCCTCCCAGCAGAGCGCACACAAACACCGTGGAAATCAGAAACCAGAATAGCCGGCGGGCCTGTTTCATGGGACTCAAGCTCCTCATTCTTGCAGTCCGAGTATACCATACCGGCAAAAGCGCCGGAAGGAGGTTGGAGCGGAACGGAACCGTGGCGTCGCAGGCGTTCGAGCTCGAGGCGCGTGGGGCGCGCTGACGCGCTAGCGTTGGGCACACTTCAACCTGGCATTGAATTGGCTTGCTTATGGTTCCGATGGAGTTCGTTTTTA
>QHZM01000373.1 GCA_003224665.1 Acidobacteriota bacterium | reverse complement strand
CCCACGTCCAGTACCGACTTGGCTTGCGCTCCTCGCCCCGAGCGCTTCTTGGCCTTTTCGGCACCCCCCACGTAACCTTCGTCCATCTCCGGCGACCCCGCCAACTGGTGGTGCTGCTCCCGCTCTGCCATGGTCTTTCGAATCTAGTTTTGCATCAACCAGGCCGTGGGGTAAGAAACCCCAATCCCTTTGCTCAACTGCAGAGCCGAGGTCCCTTTCTTGCCTTAGCTCATGCGGTAGATTGCCCAGAACCAGTCCAGCAATCGCACCCGAGTCTTGTGGAAGATGGTTCCGGCCGTGACCGAAAACTGGTAACCGCACTGGGCGCATTCATGCACCCACCGCAGAGGTCATGTAGCCCCGACTACCGCCACCACAGCTTTGTAACTATATTTTGCGTGTGTCATGAGATTACCCAGTCTTGAGTTCGAGCCTGATTTTCTGCATTTTCTCGTTGGCCTACCGATAGGTCAGCCCACGAATCGCGAACCCTCATAACTTTCCGAACACTTTCTAATGCTGGCTGCCGCCCACCGGTACATATCTTGGTACAGGTCGTCCTTGGCCATTTTTTAGTCTTCTGGGCAGTAGACGCGCTCCGTCGTTCCAAGCTACTTTTTCCGTACTGGGATAAGACCGAAAAACTAAGGTTTAGCCACCAATCCCGAAGGGAGGGCGGGAGGCAAGGCAGTGGAGTACGGCCAATGATGTACCCAAGCCATGGAGTCGACCGAAGCAGGGAAGGAAGACCCCACGGTGGGGTTCAGCGGATAACAGCCATCAATTTCGTGCAGTACTGAATGCAATAGGCAGCATGTAGTAAGTACGGTGAACTAGGAGGCATGAGATGATGAGGAAATTTCTTGCGGTTCCCATATTGCTATGTACCGTTTTTCTTGCTGGGGCGCAGCAAACCGCCCCACTCGCCCAGTGGACGCCGCCCGATGTGCTCACCACCCAGACGGTCGCCACGGCAGCAATGTTCAGTTACAAGGCATCGCTTGAAGCCGAAATCAATTCCATCGTCACGACGGTTAACGGTCTTTCGGCGCAAGTGACGCAGCTCCAGCCGCCGGTGAACGCCCTCACGCCCACGGCGATCACAGTAAAAGCGGACGCTTATTCAGGTTTTACCGGCACGGTAGCACCGAACAAAGAATGGGGAGTCTGCGCGCCTGAGGTAGATTTCAGCCCAGGTTTTGCAGGACAGAACATGGATTATCCCGTAACGATTCCCAATGCTGGAAATTATCTGTTGATGGGTTGCGTGGCATCGGCATCGACAGTACCCCTATCCTTCCATTTTGAATATCCCCCTGCTTCAAATCTTGGCTCCCTGTCATCAACGTCGATTCCTTCTCCCTTGAATAACTGGTCCATCTTTCGCTACATAGCGATGACGAAGCCAGTGGCGCTGCCTGCAGGTCAGGTGACGATCCGCGTGGTCTTTGAAACGGCCAATTTTAACTGGGGAGGGTTCACGCTCAGGCCTCAATGAGCTGGCGCTGGGAGTAATTGAACTCGCGTCTTTCGCCGTCGGCACGACCTCGGTGGCATTCTGGACCGGCTGGACGAAGAGCGCCGACCCGGTAAACGTCTTGGCCTGGAATGGCGGGGCGAGTCTTGGAATTGTCCAGTTCGTGGATCAATGATTGCGCAGCTATAAAGTGCCTATACCGAGTCATTTGGCCGTAAAAAGAATGTGGGGGATTATCGGCTGCGGGCTTTAATCATGAAAGGTGGGTTCAGCGAACGCTTACAGGTGCCTGAGTCCCCAGCAATCCCTTTAAATTGGGCCTTTGTGATCGCGATCGGGACGCGGACGACCGCAGCGCGACCACTCGAGGGGTCAAGAACGTTTACCGTGTGATTTGTCAAAGCTGAATCAGCCGTGAAAACCATCCTGGCCGAAACCTTCTGGTCCATTTCGTTTCAGATTGAGACCTTTTTCGGAGACCTGTTGGAATGTCAAGAGGCTCGGTTGCCTGAGGGACTCGAATTTCCGACCGGGCTTGTCGCGGGATTGCTGCAGAATGCCCTCTGTACAGGTTGAATTGCTTAGGCCACCCGCCGGTCGTAGACATCTGAGGTCGCTTGTAAAGTGGGGTTGGGGTTCAAGCTTGTGCCTCCTGGGTTGAGAGCAGGGCTGGCAAAACGTGCGAGCCACGGCGCTTTAGGGCCTGCTGGAAAGGGTCGTCGTCTACACTCAGAAAATTGGCAATCGGTGTTGGCTCTGCACACCTTCAGGGAATGATTTTTGGATGAGAAGTGTGTACGTGGTCGATACGGACGTGCGCGATTGACAACGCGGGAGTCTCATACACAAACTCCATCTCGGCAAAATATGGCGACGCCGACCTGCGCTGGGAACCGCAGCAGAATCGAAGGCTAATGTCGTGTGGCTTTAACTCCCTGGCCGAATACGCCAGCCTTTACGTTCAGCCCACGACGACCAACCCTACTTGGCCGAACAGCAAGCAACTGGCGCTCATGCCGTTCACGGCGCTGGCCCTGCCCGCCTGCTACGCTCTGTTCAATAGCGGCAGCTATGCCCCGGGCCCGGCAAAAGAATTGATCCGAGCTACCAAGACGACGGTTTATACCGGCTACCGCGCTCACTCGCCGCTCGTCTGGGACCCGAACTTCAAAGCATGGCTCTACGGCTTTCTGCAGAACAACTCCCTCGCCCAGCAATGGATAAACGGGCTCAACAACGCCTACTTCATTGACCTCAATGTTGACGACGCTGACTTCCTGCAAGGCTTCGGGTCGGACTTCAAAACGGTGGCCAACAGCGTGGCCTCGGGAGGGCGTGAACAACCCCACCTCGCCTGGATCATTCTGGTGACGCCGCCCACCCAAATGCAAAACACCGAGTTCGCTGTCATCTACACCGATACCACCGTCTACGCCAAGCACGCGTTAATGAATTTCCTGCAACAGAGATACGTGGCCGTTGCAGCGCTCAACCTGGCCTGGGGCTCGAACTATTCGGTCTTCGGCTCAAACGGCGGGTGGGGCGTCGGCAC
>QHZM01000471.1 GCA_003224665.1 Acidobacteriota bacterium | reverse complement strand
GGCTGGGCCGTGCCTCCAGGCGGCGCGGCCGGTAAAGCGCTCGCCAGCCTTGACACTCTCAAATCCCAAAATATACACTAGCTCGTATCGAGCGTCAAGGATTGCGCGCTCCTTTACTATGCAATTGCCCCGTGCGTTCATCGAGTACATGGCCAGGCAACTCCTGAAACGTCTCAGCGAGTCGGGCCTGGTCCAGTACGAACAGCCCGGGTACGTCACGGAGGTAATTTCTCAGGTTATACTCGATGAGTTAAGCGTTGAAGACCGTATCAACGATGAAGTGCGGAAAATCCTCGAGCAGCACGGCGATCAGATGAAGCAGTACGGCGCCTCGTACGAGGAAGCGTTCAAGGTGGTGAAAAAGCAGCTCGTCCGCGAGCGCAAGGTCATCCTCTAGCGACGGCCCGGATACCCTTCATGAAGCTTACGCACGAAAAAGTGATCCAGCTCTCCCACCGCGTCATGTCCGCGATCCAGGAGCTCGATGAGGTGGAAATCTTCGAGGACCCTAACGTGATCCGCCAGGAGGTGGTGAAGGTTCTGAACGACCTGCTTCGCGAAGAAGAGAAAATTGACGAGGTCGTGCGCCAGCGGATCACTTCCCAGAAACGGACCATCCCCGAAGGCGGCGCCGAGTGGGACATTCTCTATCGGAAGTATTACTCGGACGAAATCCGCAAGTTTGGGACAAGCCAGCCTTCTGCTCGCCGATAATTCCCGGTGCTCCGCCTCCCACACCCTTGGGTTCCCGGTCGTCCCCTGCAGCCCTGCGCCGGCGACCCGGCACGCATAAAAAAACAGCCCGCAAAGCGGGCTGTTTTTAGCAGTGGACCGGCTGACGGTCTCGATTAGTCGCGACGGCGAAGCACCGGCGGCTTGTCCTCGGTCTTGTCCTTCCCCTTATCGTCGCCCGAGGAGGTCTGCGTGGTGGAAGTGTCGGTCTGGGTCTCGCGCTTCTTCAGCGTCGGCCCACTCTCGGTCCTCTGTTTCCGCCGGCTGCTGATGACGGTCTGCAGCCGCGCCTTGATGTCGTCGAACTCTGAAGTGGAGACAAGGTACTGGTCGCGTTTGGGCAGGATTTCCTTGATTTCCTGCTCGGATTTCAAGATCCGGTCCGGCGTGGGCGGATGCGAGGCGAAGACGGTCGGGATGCTCCCGGGGCTGCGGCGGTCTTCCTCGATGATTTTGGAGAAGAAGGAGACATAGGAGTTGGGATCGTAACCCGCCTTGTACATGTACTGCAGGCCGAGGTAATCCGCCTCCGCCTCCGCGCTGCGCGTGAACTTCAAAAATGCCAGGGGCACACCGTTCAGGTAAGCTTCCACAACGCCGTAATAGACCCCGTAAGACATGGGGATGATCATCAGGGGAATCATCGCAAGCTGCGCCAGCGTGCCTTTGGTCATCTGCGACGCCCAGTGGCGCGCTGCCACGTGGGCGATCTCATGGGCCATGACGCCGGCCACCTGGTCCTCCTCATCGGCGGCCAGCAGCAGTCCCGTGTTGACGTAAAGGAACCCGCCCGGGAGCGCAAAGGCGTTGATCTCCGGGGAGTCAATCACCTTCACGGTCAACGGGATCGTCAGGTCCGAATTGCGCGCGATGTTCTGGCCCACCCGGTTGACGTATTCGGTAATCATCGGGTCGTTCAAGACTTTCGCGGAGTGGTCAATCTCCGTCGCAATTTCCTTCCCGACGGCGATCTCTTTTTCCTGGGAGATGATGCTGCGGTGGGCGACGCGGCGGTTGCCGATTTCATTTACGTCGCTCTTCTTGTCCGCCGCCCAAAGAGAAAGGGTGGGCAGCAACAAGATTGCCGAGAGAACTCTCACGCTCGATGCCAGGTTTCTCATGCCAATCCTCCCGAGGGCCCTCACGGACAGATTATACACCAGCCGTCGGCAGAAGACTCCAGCCTGCGGCGCTTTCGGGTCACCTCGGCTTGATCGTTCCCGCGCCTACCTCGGACAGTTCGCGCCGAATGTGCCTGGCTTCGCAGGTCGCCTCTGCCTTCGCTAACTTGTTGGATTGGCCCACAGTAAACAAGGTTGTATCCCTGCCGAAGGATTTGGAGGAGGGGCTCGAACCGGGTTCGGCCCGCCGGGGAGCCCATCGGTGTGGCGGGCAGACTCTGGCGCGCAAGCCCTGGGCACAATTCGAGTCGGCTTGGTTTTGGGCTCATTTTTCACGGCCCAGTGATTGTTTTCAATAACTTGTTGGCCTCGTTCGTTCAAATAACATGCTTTTTTATCGACTATTTCCCTCCGGTGGGTCGTCGTCGAAGTCGTCATGCTGATCCAGCTCTGCGGGAGAGGCATCTTGCCGGGTGGCGCTAGGCGAAAGACGGAGATCCTTCGCCCGCCGAGGCGGGCTGAGGATGACGTCAACGCCGCTCGGCTCGGGCACTTGACTACTTAGCGGGCGGGCAGTTAGATTGTCGTTTGCCTTCTTCGTTGCGGTTTGCAGGCTGGCGACTCGAATTGGGGGCGAAGTAACTCAGCCCCAGCCGCAGAGGAGCGTGGCACGGTGCCGGTCCCATCGATTCAGCAGGGCCAGCTCTGGCGTTCAAACAAGACGGGCGACAACTGGCTGGTCACCAAGGTGTATTCGGAAGTCTTTGCCACGTACGCCGTAATCAGAAAGGTGGGCGGGACGGACGCCGACCCCCGCCGCGTCAAGGTGGAAAAGCACGATGACGGCGTCGAGCTTCCCGGCTATACATTCACCCAAGAATCGGAGTATTTCTAGCGTGCCGAGACCGGCTGTTTAGCAGCCTGGAACGCCTCGGCCAGATGCTCCTGCCTTGC
>QHZM01000470.1 GCA_003224665.1 Acidobacteriota bacterium | reverse complement strand
ACAACCCCTTGCCGACCTAGGCACGACCGGAGAAAGGAAAGAGCGGAAGGAGGTAGTCCTTGACCGGTTCGAACGTCTGGCGGTGCTCCGGGCAAGGTCCGTGCCGGGCGAGGGCTTCCAAGTGCTCACGCGTCCCGTATCCCTTGTTCTTCTTGAGCTGGTACTCCGGATAAACGAGATGGAGTTCCTGGAGGCGGGCATCGCGAGCGACCTTGGCCAGGATGGAAGCGGCGGCGATGGAGATGGAAAGCGCATCGCCATGGATGACGGGGCGATAGGGGATGGAGAATTCCTGGGCGTCACTTGGCCGGTGCAGGGGCATTGCGTCCGTGAGGACATAATCGGGCGCGGGTCGAAGAGCGCACAGCGCTCGGATCATGGCCTGCCGAGAAGCCTCATAGACGTTCAAGGCATCCACTTCCGCTGCTTCGAGGGCGACGACCTGGAAAGCAATCGCGTATTTGTGGATTTCTGCTGCGAGGCTGGCGCGTTCTTGCGGGGAGAGTTTCTTCGAGTCATCGAGGCCCGGGATGGGCCGGACAGGATCGAGGATTACCGCGGCGGCATAGAGCGGCCCCAGAAGCGCCCCGCGTCCCGCCTCATCGCAACCGGCGACGAGACGCCACCCCTGCCGGGCGGCTTGCGCCTCGAGGCGCCGTGTGCAGATGAGCTCTCTCGGCTCGTGGGGTCGCGGCATCAATGAAGCGGCCACAGTTTACGTCAGAACGGCACACCGACGCAATTTTTATCCGCAGGGTACCACAGCCCATATTCGTGCCGAAACATCCCGGAGAATCCTACGCCTCCTGTTCGGCCCGGAGGGAACGAATCCGTGCGGCCTTACCCTTGAGTTGGCGCAGGTAATAGAGTTTGGCGCGTCGGACCCGGCCGGGCCGGACCATTTCGATCTTGTCAATCACAGGCGAATGCAACGGGAAGATCCGCTCCACGCCATGACCGAAGGAGATCTTGCGAACGGTGAAAGTGGAATGGCTGGCCGCTCGCCGCAGGCTGATGACGGTCCCCTCAAAGGCCTGGATGCGCTCCTTGTCGCCTTCTTTGATTTTGACATGCACGCGCACGGTATCGCCCGCTCGGAATTGGGGGAGATCCTTCCGCATTTGATGCTGTTCTATTTTTTCGATGACGTTCATGATTTTTGCTCCCTAAAAATAAATCCTTGGCGCCCATTCATCGAGCCAGATCCCAGCCCCACGCGTCTCAATCCCTCTGGATCGGCGCCTCACACGCAGCTCGCTGGAGCTGGTCCAGGATTCTACGGTCCTCGTCGTTCAACTCGATAGACTGAAGCAGATCAGGGCGTCGCCGCCAGGTCTTTTCGAGGGCTCGCTTCCGGCGCCATTGACGAATTTTTTCATGGTCGCCGGAAAGGAGGACCTCCGGGACGCACAGGCCGCGAAAATCGGCGGGACGTGTATAATGCGGAAAATCGAGCATGCCATGTTTTCTCCCGCCCACGCTCTGCCCGCAGGAGGAAAAAGACTCTTGTTCGCAAGACTCCTCGTTGCCCAGCACGCCGGGCAGGAGGCGGGCGACTACTTCCATCACCACCGCGGCGGCCAGCTCCCCGCCGCTCAAGACATACTCGCCAATCGAAACCTCATCACTCGCCAGGTTTTCTGCAACGCGTTCGTCCACGCCCTCATACCGGCCCGAGATCAGGACAATTCGGGACTCACGGGCCAATTCCTCGGCAACCGCCTGAGTCAAAAGTCTGCCCTGCGGCGAAAGGAGAATGACCGGAAAATTCGCCCCGCGGGACTCCGCCTTCAAGGTCTCAACAGCCCGGAAGATGGGCTCGGGTTTGAAGACCATGCCGGGCCCGCCGCCAAAGGGCCGATCATCCACGCTCCGGTGGCGGTCATTCGTGAAGTCCCTCAGGTCGCGGAGCCTGACTTCAACATGGCCGGCCACCATGGCACGCTTCAGCAAGCCGTGCTCCAGGATACTTCGGAAAAAGTCAGGAAAAATCGTGATGACGTCGAAAACCATAGATCGAAACTCTTTTTCGATTGGCAACTGCTGTCAGGCCTTCCGAGAGTCATCGCCCTGCGCCTCGTGCCGCCCCGGCTTTATCGTCCGCCGTCCAACTTTCCCGAACCCTGGCACCGGCCAAGGCGCCATGCTCTGCGCCCAATGAAGCAATTGCGCGCTACAGGTTCAGCTCGAGCAAATTTTCGGGGGGATCAATGACGATGGTCTTCGACACCGTATCAATCCTTTTGCAGATGTCCTGGGCCAGCGGAATCAGCACCTCCGCGCGCCTTCCGCCGCGAGGAGAAACTCGCAGGAGGTCCACTCCGCCGGTGGACTCGACGCCGGTCACCGTGCCTAATTCTCTCTTTATCCCTTCCCTCTCCGTAACCACCTGGCAGCCCGTGAGCTCCCAGAGGTAGTAGTGATGCGGCGGAAGCGGCATCCTTTCCTCTCGCGGGATCAAGACATGGAGTCCGGCCAGGCTCTCCGCCTGCGAAATGGAATCGATACCCGCGAACTTCAACACCATCCGCCTCTTATGCGGCCACGTGCTTTGCACATCGACGGGATCGGGAGTGTGGCCTGGCCTCTCGATATAGGCCCGGGTCAGGTTCTGAAAACGCTCCGGAAAATCCGTAAGGATTTCAGCCAGAACCTCACCACGCCGGCCTTGCGTCTTGACGACTCGGGCGATCGCCAAGAAAACGCCCGCCGCAGTTTCGCGCAAGGTGGCCACGTCCCTTTCTTTCACACGATACGGGAAGGTGTACCCGATCGCCTGAAGAATCGCCCGGCCAGGGCGCCGCGATTTCTACTCCAGAATTTCAAGGGTGAAACGTTTCCTGAGCTTCATCCCCGCCGCATTGAGGATGGTGCGCGATGGCTTCGATTAGCTCCTTCATCTGGCCCTCCCCTGCAACCGAGTCATCCAGAAACTTCAATGAGGAAAACGTGAGTTTGAGGAGGTATGACTGCAACCTGCCAGCGCTCGCTGCCCAAAGACATTGAGGTCACGCTGAATTCGAGCTCTTCGCTTCCGGCTGCTTCTCGATCAAGCTCCGAACGGTTTCTGATGGCCGCGCCCCGCATTTCAGCCAATAGTTCACCCGGTCCCGGTTGAGGACCACCTCGGGCGGATTCCGCCGAGGGTTATAGTGACCCAGGATTTCAAGAAACCGGCCGTCGCGAGCCCTTTCGCGGTCAATCACGACGACTCTGTAACTGCTCTTCTTCTTGGCGCCGGTCCGAGCCAGACGTATTCTTAGCAATTGACCCCCTTAATATTAGATGTTTTCGATTGTTCGAGGTAGGCTTTTTTCTGTCGCCGCTGCGACGCTCTTATTCGCCCCCCCGTCACAAGCATCCTGGCGGCCGGCCCTTGAAGCGGGGACCTGGTCTAGCCGCCCACGCTAAGCGCCGGCTCCGCCCGTGCCCACAGGCACTTTCAAACGCCCGAGCTGCTTTCCAAGCAAGTTCTGGCTAAAAGATTTCATCATCTTCCGCATTTGAAAATACTGCTTCAGAACCTGGTTCACCTGCTGAACGCTGGTGCCGCTTCCCCGCGCGATTCGCTTCCGCCGCTTCCCGTTAATAATCTCGTGGTTCGAGCGTTCCTGAGGCGTCATCGAATCGATGATGGCCTCGATTTGAATAAGCTCCTTTTCTTCCACGCGGACTTTTCCGGCGTCCTTGAAGATCCCAACCTTGGGGAGCATGCCCAGCATCTCATCCATCGGGCCCAGCCGGCGCATCTGGCGAAGCTGGTCGCGAAAGTCTTCCAGGGTGAACGTGTCCGTCTGAAGCTTTCGGTGGACTTCGAGGGCCTTCTGTTTGTCGATCGTCTGTTCGGCCTTCTCGATCAAGGACAAAACGTCGCCCATTCCCAGGATGCGCGAAACAATGCGGTCCGGATAAAAAACTTCCAAAGCATCGTATTTTTCGCCGACGCCGACGAACTTGATGGGCTGGCCCGTCACGTAATTGATGGAGAGCGCCGCGCCGCCTCGCGCGTCACCGTCGAGTTTGGTCAGGATCACGCCGGTCGTCCCCAGCCGTTCATGGAACTCCTGAGCGCTGCGAACCGCGTCCTGGCCGGTCATGGCGTCGGCCACGAGCAAGACCTCGCTCGGCCGAAGGCGCGTGCGTAGTTCGCTCACCTCGTCCATCAATTCCTGGTCGATGTGCAGTCGGCCGGCCGTGTCCACAATCAGCGTATCGTGCCCACGGTCGGCGGCGTCCTTGCGCGCAGCGAGCGCCAGCTCGATGGGCGATACGATTCCCGCGCCGGAGAAGAACGGGACTTCAATCGTCTTGGCGATGGCCGCCAACTGCTCACGCGCCGCCGGCCGGTAAACGTCCGTCGAGACCAGCATGGGACGCTTTTTGCGCTTATTGAGCCACAGCGCCACCTTGCCTGCTGTTGTCGTCTTGCCGGACCCTTGGAGGCCCACCAGCAAGAAAACCGTAGGGTACTCACGGGAAGAAGCCAGCGGGGAAGCATCACGCCCAAGGACCTCAATCAGCTCGTCGCGCACCACCCGGACAACTTCCTGAGCAGGCGTAAGGCTCGACCGGACCTCCTCGTCCAGGGCCTTCACGCGCACGCGCGCCAGCAGATCCTGAACGACCTTGAGATTGACGTCGGCCTCGAGCAGCGCCAGACGCACTTCCCGGAGCGCTTCGTCAACTACCTGCTCGGTGAGGATTCCCTGGATGCGCAGGTTCTTGAAGACCCGCTGAAACTTGTCTTGAAGGGCATCAAACATTTCGGTCTCGTGCCGGTCGCACCAAGCCGGTCATTGAGTC
>QHZM01000469.1 GCA_003224665.1 Acidobacteriota bacterium | reverse complement strand
AAGCGATCTTTCCCTTCCACTTCGGATTGAGCACATCCTCGACCTTTTGCGGGACTTCATTTGGCGAGACAAGATTCGTATTGTAGGTGAATCCCGGGGTGCGCGAAACGACGATCAGCACGCGGTCCTCCCAATCGGTCATCTCGCGTGTGATGTGGGGAAAAGTTTTTGTCCAGTCCACTTTCTTCAACGACATACGGGCCACGTGGTTCTCCGATCCGACGAAAAGGTCGCTAGTGGCCGGCTGCCCGGCCTTCGCCTCCTGAATGATCCGGCTTGCCATCTGCGGCATGGCAGGACCGGGAGTGTAGTTGAACTGCAGATGGAGGCCGTAGGTTTTATTAAAGGCCTTCTCCATCGCCCGCACGCCCTCGATCCCGCCCATGGTGCCGGTGCCCCAGCTTAACACTAGACTCCCTTCCTTCCGTGCGCCCTCCACCAGTTGAGACTGGGACTGCGAAAAAACAGCTACAGGCTTGGTGACGATCGCCAGCAGAAGCCACAGCAACACGGAGCAATTGGAAGATGCGCTCCTGGCCATGGCTCTCCTCCTGAGTGTCACAGCGTTACCTCTTGCCCGAGGCCTCTCCGCAAGGCCTCCTCATAAATCCAACTGGCAAAGGCGACGTCGCCAAATCCTCCCTGAGATTCCCTGAAGACGTTAATCTCCTCACGGCTGGCCCTCCCCGAAACGCGACCGGTGACCACATCGCCCAATTGACAGATGCCGCTCCACGAGAGCTTTCCCTCCGCAGTTAACTCCAGGAGAGGAATCGGCGCCGACCGGTCGTGATAGTTCCGTTCTTGCTCCAGGCTTCCGACGACAATGCGATTCGCCTTAAGAAGAAGACCGCGGCTAAGTTCGGTAGGCTTGCCCATGCTGCTGACGTGCGCCCCCGGCTCGACCCAATCTTCGGCGAATACCGGTATCGATGAATTCGTGGCGGTGAAGACCACATCCATGCCCCGAACCGCCTCTTCCGGATTTTCTACAGTACGGACCTGGATGTCGAGGAGCCGGGAGGCTTCGGCGCAAAACGTTTTTCGCCTTTGCGCGTCTCTGCTGGAGACTGCGATGTCTTTGAGCTTCCGTATGGTGGCCATGGCCTTGAGCAGTCCGAGGGCATTTCTCCCGACGCCGAATAACCCTAATTTTTGGGCGTCCTGGCGCGCCATGTGCTTGGCCGCCAACGCAACATGGGCGGCGGTCCTCAAGGTTCCGAATGGATAGCCCATGATAGAGAGCAAGGCGCCAATCTCCGTATCAAAGAGGAGCGCATACATACGATCGCCACCCAGGCCGCTGTTCGGACCCAATCTCACGCCAACCCGGCGCCAGCCAAGAAGGGCGCCGGAGACCACACGGAGCGCCTTCGATCCTCCGACCGCGATGTGGTAAGGCGCGTGGGCAACGACCTCTCCTCCCGCTTGCTGCCTGAAAGCCTCCTCCGTAAGCTCGATCGCTTGCGCTAGACTCAGGAGAGGCTCGACTGCCTCACGGCTAAGAAGTAGGGCCAATTCTTTCCCCCGCTGTGGATTGTTTTCAGCCTCTTCCGGAAACGGCAAGGTCGTGGGGCCGCTTGCCGAGCCGTCGGCCGCCGTTGCTTGTGACAACCACCGTGTCGCCCCACGTGCAGATGCTTTGGCCGTCTGCCGTGACGGCAGACGGCTTGCAGATGAAGACCATGTTCTCGCGCAGCGCCACGCCGAGCTGGCGCGAGCTGCGTGCGTGGGAAGTGATGATCGGGCCGTCGTCGCCGGCGCCGCGGCCATGCATGGTGAGCTTGCCTTGGGCTCCGGCGGCGGGACCAGACTTGGGAGCAGCCGCTTGCGCCGATCGATGCGTCAGCTCAGCCAGTTCTCCGACAGTAATACCGGGCTTTAGCCTTTCCAAAACACAGTTGAATACTTCCCTTTGGACTTTGATCAACTCTTCATGGACAGGATCCGCCACCTCGACAAACACCGGCTGCACACCCTGCGCTCGGTAACCGATCCACGAAGCCTCGACTTCGTTGATGATGAGATCGCCGCGTTCCAGGACGCGCATGCTCGGGCGAGTCAACGTGCGCACGGAATTTTTCCCGGACACCCAGTTGCAATGCACGGGCATCTCGGAGCCGTTGCGCATCAATGCGCACTGGGTCGCGGCCCACACTTCCCAGTCTTTAACGCCCGATCGAGCCGCTTCGACTTCAGCCCGGTAGGCCGCCTCGATAATCTCCATCGACTTGGTCAGAGCTGTGATTTCTTCTTCGCTCTTGACATAACGCACTTCGGTCAGGATCGAGGTCGCGTCGACCAACTCCGCTTGGGGAAAGGACTCACGGATCTGCTTCCAGGTGCCGTAAAGAATCGTCCCTTCGGGGGTCCGCGTTCCCTCGACCTCACCCAGACCCGTGATGCCAATGCGGCCGTGCTCGACGCCCAGCTCCTTTAACCGTTCCACGATCACCCGTCCGTAACTGCGCCTGGCCTCGCGCACGTCTTTGGTCCAGTCCTGCACCGTAGGCCAGCGCGGAGCCGCAGAGGTAGCGATCGCGGTCACTTCACCCTCCAGCGGTAAAACGGCGGCGATGTCCGCATCTCCGCCTCCGCCGCAGTGGCTGAGATAGCGCGTGTTGGCTTGGAAATCCATGGAATGGCCGGTGTTTTGCGGCGTGACAATGACATCGATGCGCTGTTGGCGCATGAGCTGGCGCACCGCGTTCCAGCGACGGTCTCTCTCGGTCAAAGAGAAGCGCGGATAAGGATAGAGCTCAGACATAAGAGTCTCTCAATCTTTTCGCCACTCGTAGCTCCGGTCCATTCCACCAAACCGGGCGCCTCGCTTGGCGATCTCTGCCTCGTAAGCGTCCTTATCCAGAAACTTGGCCGTCACTTCGAGCTGATAACCGTCCGGGTCTTTAAAATAGATCGAGAGTCCCGATCCGCCGCCGTGGCCTTTGGGACCGTCGTATGGGACGCCGAGGCGCTTCAACTGCTCCTGTACTTTATCCAGATCGCTCGGGTCGATCTCGAAGGCAAAGTGGAGGTGACGGGTATCGGTCTTGGGAGGATCACCCGGCACCATCTGAAAAAGATCAAAGCCGAAGTTTCCCGCTTTGACCAATGTGTGGCGGGATCGGTTGGCCGCCTTATCCTTCTCACTCAGTCCACGGCTGCGCCCGACTTCGCCGTCGAAGACTTCTTGGTAAAACT
>QHZM01000468.1 GCA_003224665.1 Acidobacteriota bacterium | reverse complement strand
GGGAGCACCAGGGCCGTCTCTTTGGCGCACATCGCCAGGAAGTAGAGAAAGAGCGAAGCCAGGGTCCATCCCCTCGAACGTACTCCGGCCTCGCGCGCCTCGAGATAACAAAGAAACGACGGTATCAAGAGCGCGGCCATCAGGGGTTCTGTGACTCCGGAAATCCAGGCGACCGATTCGATGTGCAGGGGGTGTACGCCGAAGAGCAGCGCCGCTGTGGCTGCCGTCACGCGGTCGGTGAGAATTCTTCGCGCGAGCAAGTAAACGAAAAAGGTGACTGCGACGTGCAGGAGGAGGCTTGATAAGTGCCAACCCCAGGGCCTCAGCCCGAAGAACATGTGGTTCACTCGCAACCACAGGAGGAAGAGCGGGCGGTAGTAGTTGCCCAGTTCATTCGGCCTGTGCACGCCCCAGACGTGCATCGTGAAATAACGCGGCAGAAAACGCCAGGAGCGCACCCAGGGGTTATCGAGAATTTGGCCGCGGTCGTCATAAACAAACTGGAAGCGGAGCGTCGCGCAGTAGGCAATAAACGTGAGCAGCAGTGCGAGCACTATCGCAACCTGATGGGTGGAGACGGGGCTGCTCGCGCCCGGGCGCTGGCTCTGGCCGGTCGAATCTTCTTGTGCCCGCAAGGGTGCGATTCCTCGAGTCGCCATTTCTAAATTCCGCCACTCCTCGGCCTTTTAAGGGCCGCAGGCAAACTTGATGGGTATATGACTCGTTTTGCCGGCAGGGTGTTTCCGCGTTCCCTTTGGTCGACGGCGGCGGTCCCGCTGAGCGAATTCGGTGCGGAAATTGGGACCAAGAGAATTGAGTTAGACCCCATATTTCTTGGCGTAGTGGCGGAATGACCGGTAGGACATGCGCAAAAGCTCGGCGGCGCGCGTGCGGACCCCGCCCGCCGCTTTCAAAGCTTCCGCGAGGTACTGTCTTTGCACCTGCGCGATATGGCTCTCGAAGTCGAGGCCCTCTTCGGGGATATGAAGCGATGTTTCCGCGGGGGCGACGCTCCCCGTCACGGCGTCGGGCAAACGGTTTAAGTGGATCGAAGTCTCCCGCTCGTTGCTAACCGCCACCGCGTGTTCGATCGCGTTTTCGAGTTCGCGGACGTTTCCCGGCCAGGAATACTTCAGGATCGCCTGCATGGGTTCCCGATCGAAGTCTTGCACGGGCTTCCCCATCTCGAGGGCGAATTTCCGGAGGAAGTGCCGCGCAAGCGGTTCAATGTCCTCCCTGCGCTCGCGCAGCGGCGCGACGTGGATGGGGATGACGCTGATCCGGTAGAAAAAGTCTTCCCGGAACTGGCTCGCGCCGACCATCGCTTTAAGGTCGCGGTTGGTGGAGGCGATCAGGCGGACGTCCACCGGCACATCCACCGTCCCACCCAGCGGGCGAACGGTGCGTTCCTGAAGGACACGCAACAGCTTCACTTGCATGCTCACGCTGGTCTCGCCGATCTCATCCAGGAAAAGCGTCCCGCCGTTTGCCGATTCGATGATTCCCTTTTTGTTCGAGTCAGCCCCCGTAAACGCTCCCTTGAGGTAGCCGAAGAGCTCGCTCTCGAGCAGGGTTTCGGGGAAAGCGCCGCAGTTGATCGACACAAACGGCTTCTCGCGCCGGGAGCTTGCTTCGTGGATAGCCCTGGCCACGAGTTCCTTTCCCGTCCCGCTCTCGCCCGTAATTAAGATCGTGCTTAGAGTGGGTCCTACCGTCCGCACCATTTCCAGGATGGCCTTGATTTTCGGGCTCTGCCCCAAAATGTTATTGTTGGCGAAAACGCGAAGCAGCTCGCGACGCAGCCGGGTATTCTCCTCGCGCAACGCCGACTCCTCGAGCGCCCTTTCGACGGCCGGTTTGAGTTCTTCCACGAGCTTGTCGCTCTTGATGACGTACCGATAGGCGCCCAGGTTCACGGCCTCGATGGCCGTATCCAGTTTGGCGACCGCGGTGATCAGGATGAAGGGAGCGGGGCTCCGGGTAGCCCGGGCGTGCTCGAGCAGGTCGATGCCGCTGACGTCCGGCATCCGGATGTCAGAAATGATGATGTCGTGGGCCTGCGACTCGATTTTTTTCTTTGCGGCCGCCCCACTCGAAACGGTCTCGACCATGTGGCCGTCTTTGCGGAAGGCAATCTCCAGCATTTGGCAGATGGACTTTTCGTCGTCAACAATGAGGAGTCGGGCCATGGAATAATCCCGGGTTGAGTCCCGCCTGAGGAAGATTCAGCGTGCGCCGGCACCGCGGACGACGGCGTGCGCCTCTTCGCGATTAACCGGCGGTTGTGTGCGAGGCAGCTCGATTACGAAGCTGGCGCCCTTGCCCGGAGCCGAGTTTACGCGGATCTGGCCCCGGTGTCCCTGCACAATCTGGTAAACGATCGCGAGCCCCAGTCCGGTCCCGTCCGGGAAGCCCGGCTGGAAAGGCTCGAAGAGCTTTTCCATCTGGGCGCTCGTGAGGCCGATGCCGGTGTCGGACAACACCACGCGGACGACGCTCGAGGCGCTCCCGTCCTCGATTCTGGCCGTCAGCGTGCCGCCGCCGGGCATTGCCTTCAGCGCATTATCGCAGATGTTCCAGAATACCTGTCGGACCTTGTCCGGGTCGGCGCGGACGACGAGACCACGATGAGGGAACATCCTCACGATACGGTACCGGGAGTTAAAAAGCGGGTGGTGCTCGACCAGCAGGAGCGTCTCTTCGAGCAGATTGACCAGATCGACCTCGCGGAATTCGAAACGCTGGGAGCGGGAGTAATCGAGAAAGCTCGAGATCAGCTTATTCAGCCGCTCGGACTCGCGCGTCACAATCGTGACGAGTTTGGCCTGGTCCTCGTTGAGCGCGGCGACCGATCCCAGGAGCTTGACCGAGCCGGCGATTGAGGCCAGCGGGTTTCGGACCTCGTGCGCAATGCCGGCAGCCATTCGCCCCAGCGTAGCCATGCGGTCCTTGGCGCGGTATTCGGCTTCTCGCCGCTTTTCCTCCGTGAGGTCCTGGAAGTTGTACACGTAGCCCGCAATGCCGGCTTCCGGCATGACCAGGGGCGAGGCCGAAATTCCCAGAATTCTCAGCTCTCCCCGCGGGTGAAGGAAGGTGATTTCCAGGCGGCTCTGCAAAGCTGAGGGCTGGAGCGAGTCGTCGCCTTCAAACTCCAGGTTGGGCAGGACGCTCTGGATGCGCTCCTCCATCAGTTCCCCGAACTTCCG
>QHZM01000379.1 GCA_003224665.1 Acidobacteriota bacterium | reverse complement strand
CCGGGGGCCGGGAAAAGAGGCGAGTTGTCGAGGGCGGCTGGTGACGCGCGGAGCGAAGCTCACAGAAATTAAGCCTCGTCCCGCCCTTGGACACTGTTCCTCACCCGAGACCAGCCGCGCTTCTGAGACGAAGGCTCACTTTCAGGGGGACTGAATGTTATTGACGGAGAAGGAAGCCAAGGCTCTGACTGACGAAATCCTCGGCTACGTCAGCGCCGATGATGCCGCGGTGAGTGTTGAAAGCGTGGATTACTCGCACCTCCGCTTCGCGGCCAACGGTTTCAGGACCAGCGGCCGGCAAGAAGACACAACGGCGAAGGTAACCGTCTGGATTCAGAAGAAGAAAGGGTCTGCTTCGACTAATGAAACAGATAGCGCATCACTTCGTGCCCTGGTCGAACAGGCGGAGCGCTTCGCCCGTCTCTCGCCTGTGGATCCCCAGTACTTGCCGACGCTCGGGCCTCAGCGCTATCGGCCGGTTCAAGGTTTCGTCGAGGCTACCGTTAACGTTTCCCCGCCCTTGCGGGCGCGGGCTCTCGCCGATGTCATCGCCTCTTGCGAAAAGGAGGGAATCAAAGGCGCGGGCTTCCATCAGGCGGTCGGAAGGGCCAGGGCCAGCTCGACCCGACATGGCAATTTCTATTGGAATCGCTCGAGCCTCGTCAGCCTTTCGGTCACCGCGCGCACCGGGGAGGGCGGTGGGTCCGGCTATTTC